>NZ_JBSFLI010000001.1:0-176879 GCF_053598955.1 Streptomyces sp. NPDC001056
CCCTCGGCCCCATCGCCAAACCCAAGCGCATCCTCCCCGTCGCCGAACTCCCCAAGACCCGCTCCGGCAAGATCATGCGCCGACTCCTCCGCGACATCGCCGAAAACCGCCAACTCGGCGACGTCACCACCCTCACCGACTCCGGCGTCATGGACCTCATCCAGTCCAAACTCCCCGCCACCCCCAGCGACGACTGAGCCGTACGACGGAAACGGGGCGCCCGGCAGCGGCACGCAGCCGCCGGGCGCCCCTTCCGCATGCCCTGGCCCACGTGCACCTCCCGCCTTTCCCTCCCGGGAGAATTTAGGTAAAGTAAGCAAAGCGTCAAAACCGCAACAAGATCCACACGGGTGTGCCGGGAAGTCTGGTCGGCAGGTAAGCCGTCCTGTCCGATCCCGGAGGTCCCCGCCGTGACCGCGCCCCGCACCCCGCGTCCCGCCCGCAAGGCCCTCGGACGCCTGTCCCTGCCCGAGCGGACCATCGTCGCGGACGCGCTGCGCACCGAGACCGTCGGCGGCGTTCTCCTGCTGATCGCCGCCGTGACGGCCCTGGTCTGGGCGAACGTCCCGACGCTGCGCCACAGCTACGAGGCGGTCAGCCACTTCACCTTCGGCCCCGCCGCCCTCGGCCTGGACCTGTCGATCGCCCACTGGGCCGCCGACGGCGTCCTCGCGGTCTTCTTCTTCGTCGCCGGCATCGAGCTCAAACGCGAACTGGTCGCCGGGGACCTGCGCGACCCCAAGGCGGCCGTGCTCCCCGTGGTGGCCGCGCTGTGCGGCATGGCCGTACCCGCGCTCGTCTACACCGCAACCGCCCTCACCGGACACGGCTCCACCCAGGGCTGGGCAGTGCCCACCGCCACCGACATCGCCTTCGCGCTCGCCGTTCTCGCGGTGATCGGCACCTCGCTGCCCAGCGCCCTGCGTGCCTTCCTGCTCACCCTCGCCGTCGTCGACGACCTCCTCGCGATCCTGATCATCGCGATCTTCTTCACCGACCGGCTGAACCTCGCCGCGCTCGGCGGCGCCTTCCTCGGCCTCGCCGTCTTCTGGCTGCTGCTGCGCAAGGGCGTGCGCGGCTGGTACGTGTACGTGCCGCTCGCGGTCGTCAACTGGGCGCTGATGTACAACAGCGGCGTGCACGCCACCATCGCCGGTGTGGCCATGGGCCTGATGCTGCGCTGCACCACCCGCGAGGGCGAGCGGCGTTCGCCCGGCGAGCGCGTCGAGCACCTGGTGCGGCCGTTGTCGGCCGGGCTCGCCGTACCGCTGTTCGCACTGTTCAGCGCGGGCGTGACGGTGTCCGGGCGGGCGCTCGGCGACCTGTTCACACGGCCGGAGACCCTCGGCGTGGTCCTGGGCCTCGTGATCGGCAAGGCGCTCGGCATATTCGGCGGCACCTGGCTGACCGTCCGCTTCACCCGCGCCTCCCTCAGCGAGGACCTCGCCTGGGCGGACGTCTTCGCGGTGGCCTCGCTCGCCGGCATCGGCTTCACGGTCTCGCTGCTCATCGGCGAACTGGCCTACGACGGGAACGCGCTCCTCACCGACGAGACCAAGGCCGCCGTCCTCGCCGGATCGCTGATCGCGGCGGTGTTCGCCACCGTGCTGCTGAAGATACGCAACACCAAGTACCGCAGGCTGTGCGAGGCCGAGGACCGCGACGACGACCTCGACGGCGTCCCCGACGTCTACGAGGAGGACAACCCGGCGTACCACCTGCGCATGGCCGAGATCCTGGAGCGCAGGGCCGCCGAGCACCGGCGGATCGCCGCAGAGCGGGCGGCCGCCGAGGGCGACGGGCTTGCGGAAGTACCGGGCGGGGCAGGCGAGGAACACGGCCGTCCGGCATGATCTGACGAGACGGTACAAATCAAGACGGTGACCAAGGGCAGGGCGGCGGCACGCCCGCGCGGCCCAGGGCCACGGAAAACTCGTGAGGGAGAACGCGATGAGCGCACCCGACGGCAGCCCGGTCGGCGCCGAACGCAGCATCGGCCAGCTGTTCGCCTCGGCGACGACCGAATTGTCGGCGCTGGTGCACGACGAGATCGCGCTGGCCAAGGCACAGCTCAAGCAGGACGTGAAGCGCGGCGCGACCAGCGGTGGCGCGTTCTCGATGGCCGGCGCGGTCCTGGTCTTCTCCCTGCCGATGCTCGACTTCGCCCTGGCGTACGGCATCCGCACCTGGACCCACTGGAACCTGGCGATCTGCTTCGTGCTGTCCTTCGCGGCCAATGTGCTGGTCGCCGGCCTGCTCGCGCTGATCGGCGTGGTGTTCGCGAAGAAGGCCAAGAAGGGCCGGGGCCCGCAGAAGGTCGCCGCCTCGATGAAGGAGACCGCGAGCGTGCTGCAGAACGCCAAGCCGCACCCGCGCCCGGAGCTTCCCGAGGATCGCAGCCCCGCGGCCATCGAGGCTGTGGCACGCTCGTCGTCATGACGGACCCCGCTCATCCCTCGCTGGTACGGATCGACCTGCCCGGACACCCGGTGATCCACCGGGACGTCGCCGCGAACGGCGCCCGCTTCCACATCGCGGAGCTCGGCGACGGCCCCCTGGTGCTGCTGCTGCACGGGTTCCCGCAGTTCTGGTGGGCCTGGCGGCACCAGTTGGTCGCGCTCGCGGAGGCCGGCTACCGGGCGGTGGCCATGGACCTGCGGGGCGTCGGCGGCAGCGACCGCACGCCGCGCGGCTACGACCCGGCCAACCTCGCCCTGGACGTCACCGGCGTCGTCCGCTCCCTCGGCGAGCCGGACGCCGCGCTCGTCGGGCACGACCTCGGCGGCTATCTGGCGTGGACGGCGGCGGCCATGCGCCCCAAGCTGGTGCGGCGGCTCGCGGTGGTCTCGATGCCGCACCCGAGGCGCTGGCGCGCGGCCATGCTGCGCGACGCCCGGCAGACGGCCGCCAACTCCTACATCTGGGGCTTCCAGCGGCCCTGGATCCCGGAGCGCCAACTCACCGCGGACGGCGGAGAGCTGGTGGGCCGTCTGATCCGCGACTGGTCCGGGCCGCGCCGGCCTGAGGGCGAGGCGGTGCTCGCGTACCAGCGCGCCATGTGCATCCCCTCCACCGCGCACTGCTCGGTCGAGCCGTACCGCTGGCTGGTGCGCTCCCTGGCGCGCCCGGACGGCGTGCAGTTCTACCGCAGGATGAAGCGGCCGGTGCGGGTGCCCACGCTGCATCTGCACGGTTCACTCGATCCGGTAAGCCGCACGCGCAGCGCCGCCGGTTCCGGGGAGTACGTCGAAGCGCCGTACCGCTGGCGGCTGTTCGACGGTCTCGGGCACTTCCCGCACGAAGAGGACCCGGTGGCCTTCTCGACGGAGCTGATCAACTGGCTGAAGGACCCCGAGCCCGACCGGTGACGGGTGACGGGACCGACGCGTGGAGTGTCCGGTTCCTCGCTGCTTGTCCCCCGTTCGGCCACATGCCCGCCGCATAGGCCAATTGGCCGCCGTCCAAGCGGTTATCGACCTTGGGGCGGGGGCACACGGAGGGGTATGGGCTGGACGCACGACTACAGTGACGCACCCCGCAACCGCCGCTCGGCCGTGGGCCTGAGCACGCCTCAACGAGGCACCCCGCAACTCGCGGAAGGCGACCTGCGGGTGGGAATCCCACGCATCCTCCGCCGCCGGGCCCGCTGGGTCTCGGTGCGCCTGCGTCACCCGCGCGGCTGAACGGCTCGCCGGCGGTTCGGGTTCACAGCGCGCAGCTGTCCGTACCCACCTGTTCGTTCGCCGCGCGACCGCGCGCGATGTCCGGGCGGATCTCGTCCGCCGTCAGCGCGTAGCCGGTCTCGGCGTCGTCCAGGGACTTGGCGAACACCACCCCGTACACCCTGCCGTCAGGGGTGAGCAGGGGTCCGCCGGAGTTTCCCTGGCGGACGGTCGCGTACAGCGAGTAGACGTCCCGGCGGACGCTGCCGCGGTGGTAGATGTCCGGGCCGTTGACCGAGATGCGCCCGCGCACGCGGGCGGCGCGCACATCGTACGAGCCGTTCTCCGGGAAGCCGGCCACGATCGCGCCGTCGCCGCCCGCCGCGTCCGGCGCGGAGAACTTCAGGGCGTCCGCCTTGAGGTCCGGTACGTCGAGTACGGCGATGTCGCGCTTCCAGTCGTAGAGCACCACCTTGGCGCCGTACCGCCGGCCCACGCCGCCTATCTGCACGGTCGGCGCGTCCACGCCGCCGACGACGTGCGCGTTGGTCATCACGCGGCGGTCGGCGAAGACGAAGCCGGTGCCCTCCAGGACCTTGCCGCAGCTCTGGGCGGTGCCGGTGACCTTGACGATGGAGCGCTGGGCGCGGGTGGCGACCGGGCTGCCGGCGAGGGCCGGGTCCGGCGGCTGGACGTCCCTGATCGGCTCGTCCGAGAACGGGCTGAAGACCTGCGGGAAGCCGTTCTGCGCGAGGACGGAGGAGAAGTCCGCGAACCAGGTGTCGGCCTGCGCGGGCAGCGCCCGGGAGACCCCGAGCAGCACCTTGGAGCCGCGTACCTGCTTGCCGAGGGTCGGCAGGGTGGTGCCCGCCAGGGCGGAGCCGATCAGCCAGGCGACCAGGAGCATCGCCACCACGTTGACCAGGGCGCCGCCGGTGGCGTCCAGGGCACGGGCCGGGGACCAGGTGATGTGCTTGCGCAGCTTGTTGCCCAGGTGGGTGGTCAGGGCCTGGCCGACGGAGGCACAGACGATGACCACGACCACGGCCACGACGGCGGCGGTGGTACCCACCTCCGCGCTGCCGGTCACCGCGTCCCAGACCACGGGCAGCGCGTACACCGCCGCGAGGCCGCCGCCCAGGAAGCCGATCACCGACAGGATGCCCACGACGAAGCCCTGGCGGTAGCCCACGACCGCGAACCACACGGCCGCCACCAGCAACAGGATGTCCAGCACGTTCACCGCTTCAGGCCCTCGCCTACTCCATTCCGCTTCCCGCGGCTCGGACGAGGCGTCCGGCCCGCCCCCACGGGGACAGAGGGACCCAGCGTCCCCGGGAAAGAGACAGCACGGGGATCACCCTGTCATGAGCTCCAGTCGAGCGGGGCCAGCTTTTCCCGGTCCCAGGGGCGCTCCCAGCCCGCGAAGTGCAGCAACCGGTCGATGACCCCCGCCGTGAAGCCCCACACCAGGGCGGATTCGACCTGGAATGCCGGACCACGGAACCCGCTGGGGTGGACGACCGTGGTGCGGTTGGCGGGGTCCGTGAGATCCGCCACGGGGACCGTGAACACCCGCGCCGTCTCGTTCGGGTCCACCGCCCCGACCGGGCTGGGCTCGCGCCACCAGCCGAGCACGGGCGTGACGACGAAGCGGCTGACCGGGATGTAGAGCCGGGGCAGCACGGCGAAGAGCTGCACGCCCGAGGGGTCGAGTCCGGTCTCCTCCTCGGCCTCGCGCAGGGCCGCCCGCAGCGGGCCCTCGCCGAGCGGATCACCGTCCTCGGGGTCGAGGGAGCCGCCCGGGAAGGACGGCTGGCCCGCGTGCGAGCGCAGCGAGCCGGCGCGCTCCATGAGCAGCAGCTCGGGACCGCGCTCGCCCTCGCCGAACAGGATGAGCACGGCGGACTGCCGGCCCGAGCCGTTCTCCGGCGGCAGGAAGCGGCTGAGCTGGAGCGGCTCGACGGTCTCCGCCGCGCGCACCACCGGGTCCAGCCAGTCCGGCAGCCCCTGACCACTCAGCGTCACCGCGCCGTATCCCGTCTCACTGGCCCGCGTCATCGTCGCCCACCCCCGTCGCTCTGCCCCGTCCAACGCCGAGGCCGTCGAGATCGTTCCGTCACGCGGCCCCCAGGGGCGGCGCCGGCCTGCCGCCCGCGTCCAGGTACGCCTGCGGCGGCTTGAGCCGCTGGCCGGGCAGGCCGCCCTTCTCGTACTTCAGCAGCTTCTTCGCCTTCTCCGGGTCCGTCTCGCCCTCGCCGTAGGCCGGGCAGAGCGGGGCGATCGGACAGGCGCCGCAGGCGGGCCTGCGGGCGTGGCAGATGCGGCGGCCGTGCCAGATGACGTGGTGGGACAGGTCGGTCCAGTCGCTCTTGGGGAACAGCGCGCCGACCGCGGCCTCGATCTTGTCCGGGTCGGTCTCCTCGGTCCAGCGCCAGCGCCGCACCAGCCGCTGGAAGTGCGTGTCCACGGTGATCCCGGGCCGCCCGAAGGCGTTGCCGAGCACGACGAAGGCGGTCTTGCGACCGACACCGGGGAGCTTGACCAGGTCCTCCAGCCGGCCGGGCACCTCACCGCCGAAGTCCTCGGCCAGCGCCTTGGACAGCCCTATCACCGACCTGGTCTTGGCCCGGAAGAACCCGCAGGGGCGCAGGATCTCCTCGACCTCCTCCGGGTTGGCGGCGGCCAGGTCCTCGGGGGTGGGGTAGCGGGAGAAGAGCCCGGGGGTCGTCTGGTTGACGCGCAGGTCGGTGGTCTGGGCCGACAGCACGGTGGCGACGAGCAGCTGGAAGGGGTTCTCGAAGTCCAGTTCCGGGTGGGCGTAGGGGTACACCTCGGCCAGCTCGCGGTTGATCCGGCGGGCCCGGCGGACCAGGGCGGTCCGGGACTCCTTCGCCGGGGGCGTCACGGCGACCTTCTTCGCGGGCGCGGCCTTCTTCACGGAGACCGATCCGCCGGCGGCCGCGACCTTCTTGGCCGGGGTGACCTTCCGGGCGGAAACGGGCTTCTCGGCGGAATCGGGCTTCCCGGCAGCGGTCGCCTTCCCGGCGGAAGCCGGCTTCCCGGCGCGGGCCACTTTCCCGGCGGGCTCGCCGGCCGGTGCGGCCTTCTTCGCGGAAGGTGCCTTAGCGGCGGACGCCGCCTTCCCGGCGGATGCCGCCTTCCCTGCGGAACCCGTCTCTTCCGTCATTTCCGCCTTTTTTCTGCTTTTCCCACTGCCTCCGGGGCCCTGTTCGCCCACAGCGGAATCGCGACGTACAACCACCCGCTAAGCCCCCTTGGCCTGTGCTCTCACCGGCGATTTGGACACCCGGCCAGCCTAGAGCCCGGCGCCCGCATCCGCCCCGGACCCCGAAGATCGGTCCCCGATTGGACCCCTGACGCTTACCCGGGCACACCGGTGCGGCATCCTTGTGACAGATCACACTGTTTGGACCGTCCGGCAAAATGAGAACACGGTCCCCGGGCACACGGGGGAACAAGATCCCCTGAGCAGGTCGACAAGGAGATAACTCGTGGACGACGTTCTGCGGCGCAACCCGCTCTTCGCGGCGCTCGACGACGAGCAGGCCGCGGAGCTTCGCGCCTCGATGAGCGAGGTCACCCTCGCCCGCGGCGACTCCCTGTTCCACGAGGGCGACCCGGGCGACCGCCTGTACGTCGTCACCGAGGGCAAGGTCAAGCTGCACCGCACCTCCCCCGACGGCCGCGAGAACATGCTCGCCGTCGTCGGTCCCGGCGAGCTGATCGGCGAGCTGTCACTGTTCGACCCGGGCCCGCGTACCGCCACCGCCACCGCGCTGACCGAGGTCAAGCTGCTCGGCCTCGGCCACGGCGACCTCCAGCCCTGGCTGAACGCCCGCCCCGAGGTGGCCGGCGCCCTGCTGCGCGCCGTCGCCCGCCGACTGCGCAAGACCAACGACGCCATGTCCGACCTGGTCTTCTCCGACGTCCCCGGCCGCGTGGCGCGCGCCCTGCTCGATCTGTCCCGCCGCTTCGGCGTGCAGTCCGAAGAGGGCATCCACGTCGTCCACGACCTCACCCAGGAGGAGCTGGCCCAGCTGGTCGGCGCCTCCCGCGAGACCGTCAACAAGGCCCTGGCGGACTTCGCCCAGCGCGGCTGGCTGCGCCTTGAGGCGCGGGCGGTCATCCTGCTGGACGTGGAGCGGCTCGCCAAGCGCTCCCGCTGACACCGGGACGGCACTCGGGGCACGCCTCTTCGGACGCGCCCCGGGGCCGACCCCCGGCAGGCCGTCGGCGCCCGCTGCCGAAAACCAGCTGCCCCGCACCGGGGCGCACGGCAGAGTGGCCCCATGCCCGCCCCACCCCGCCCCCACGGACTCGACCCCCACGGCTTCATCGCGCGTGAGGGCTCCCTCGACCGCGTGCCCGGCGCCTTCCAGCCGGTCGTGGCCGCCGTACGGGACCGGTTGCCGGACGTCTTCGGAGCGCGGTTGGACGGCGCGTACCTCTACGGGTCGATCCCGCGCGGCACCGCGCGCGTGGGCCGCAGCGACCTGGACCTGCTCGTCGTCCTGCGCGCGGAGCCGACCGACGCCGACCGTGCGCTCACACGCGCCCTCGGCGAGGCCCTGGACCGCGAGTTCCCGCAGATCGACGGGGTCGGGACACTGCTCTACGGCCGGGAGCGGCTGCTGGGCGAGCAGGAGCGGTACGACATGGGCTGGTTCGTGGCCTGTCTGTGCACGCCGCTGCTCGGCGACGACCTGGCCGAACGGCTGCCCCGCTACCGCCCCGGCTCCCTGCTCGCCCGCGAGACCAACGGCGACCTCGCCCGGCTGCTGCCCCGCTGGCGCGAGCGGATCGCGGCCGCCGCGGACGACGAGGCGGCCCGGCGGCGCCTGGTGCGCTTCATGTCCCGGCATCTCGTCCGTACGGGCTTCACGCTCGTCATGACCCGCTGGAACGGCTGGACGAGCGATCTGCGCGAGATGGCCGAGGTCTGCGGGGCGTACTACCCCGGGCGGGCCCCGCAGCTGCTCAGGGCGGCGGAGTACGGCCAGGAGCCCGTGGGCGACCCGTACGTGCTCCAGAGCCATGTGGACGACCTGGGCCCCTGGCTCGCCGCCGAGTACGCGCGCGTGCACGGCGTGAAGAGCCCGCGAGCGCAGGACGCCCCCTAGATCAGGCCGTGCTCGCCGAGGTACTCCAGCTGCGCCCGCACCGAGAGCTCCGCCGCCGGCCACAGGGAGCGGTCGACGTCGGCGTAGACGTGGGCCACGACCTGGGCGGCGGTGTGGTGGCCGTTCTCGACGGCGGTCTCCACCTGGGCGAGCCGGTGGGCGCGGTGGGCCAGGTAGAACTCCACGGCGCCCTGGGCGTCCTCCAGGACCGGACCGTGGCCCGGCAGGACGGTGTGCACGCCGTCGTCCACCGTGAGGGAGCGCAGCCTGCGCAGGGAGTCCAGATAGTCGCCGAGCCGCCCGTCGGGGTGCGCCACCATCGTCGTGCCGCGCCCGAGGATGGTGTCGCCGGTCAGCACCGCCCGGTCGGCCGGGAGGTGGAAGGACAGCGAGTCCGAGGTGTGCCCGGGGGTCGGTACGACCCTCAGTTCGAGGCCGCCGACGGTGACCACATCGCCCGCGGCCAGGCCCTCGTCGCCGAGGCGGAGCGCCGGGTCCAGGGCACGCACCCGGGTGCCGGTCAGCTCCGCGAAGCGGCCCGCGCCCTCGGCGTGGTCCTCGTGCCCGTGCGTGAGCAGGGTCAGGGCTATCCGCTTGCCGGCCCTCTCCGCGGTGTCCACGACCGCGCGCAGATGGCCGTCGTCCAGCGGGCCCGGGTCGATCACCACGGCGAGGTCCGAGTCCGGCTCGGCGACGATCCAGGTGTTGGTGCCGTCCAGGGTCATCGCGGAGGCGTTGGGCGCGAGGACGTTGACGGCCCGCGCGGTCGCGGGTCCGGAAGCGACCGCGCCCCTGGGCTGGCCCGGCAGCGCGCTTGCGTCGGTCATGCGCGGCCTCCACCGGTCGCGTCGGCGGCCTGGGACCGCGTCGTGACGTGCTTGGTGAACTCCTCGTGCCCCGGCCAGGACAGCACGATCCCGCCGTCCTGGAGCCGGGCCGTCGCCTGTACCGGCGTGAGGTCGCGCGCGGCCGCGGCCGCGAGGGCCTCGGCGGCGGTGCCGTACGGCAGCAGCTCACGCAGCGCGGCGATGGTGGGCGGCATCATCAGCAGCTCGCCCCGGTCGTACCCGGCGGCGGCCTCGGCCGGGCTGATCCACACCGTGCGGTCGGCCTCCGTGGAGGCGTTCCGGGTGCGCTGCCCCTCCGGGAGGGCGGCCGCGAAGAACCAGGTGTCGTAGCGGCGCGACTCGAACTCCGGGGTGATCCAGCGCGCCCAGGCGCCGAGCAGGTCCGAGCGCAGCACCAGGCCGCGCCGGTGCAGGAACTCCGCGAAGGACTGCTCGCGCGCGACCAGGGCGGCGCGGTCCGCCTCCCATTCGTCGCCGGTGGTGTCGCCGACGACCGTGTCCGGGTCGGGGCCGGCGAGCAGGACGCCCGCCTCCTCGTACGTCTCCCGGACCGCCGCGCAGACGATGGCCTGGGCGCCGGTCTCGTCCACCCCGAGCCGCTCGGCCCACGACGCGCGCGAGGGGCCCGCCCAGCGGATCCGGGTGTCGTCGTCGCGCGGGTCGACGCCGCCCCCGGGGTACGCGTACGCGCCTCCGGCGAAGGCCATGGAGGCGCGTCTGCGCAGCATGTGGATGACCGGTCCGGCTCCGGTGTCCTTCAGCAGGAGCACCGTCGCCGCGCGCTTGGGGAACACCGGGGTGAGGGTGCCGTCCGCGAGCGCGCGGATGCGGTCCGGCCACTCCGGGGGGTACCACTGACCGTTCGCCATGGCCGGAGGCTATCCCGTGTAGGGCGAATGTTCGAGAGGTGCCGGAGGTGCCGGGCGGCTCGGGCGGGCTACGGGACCAGCTCGACCTGGACCTCGACCTCGACCGGCGCGTCCATCGGGAGCACCGCGACGCCGACCGCGCTGCGGGCGTGCACGCCCTTGTCGCCGAGGACCTCGGCGAGCAGCTCGCTGGCGCCGTTGATCACACCGGGCTGCCCGGTGAAGTCGGCCGCGGAGGCGACGAACCCGGTGACCTTGACCACGCGCGCGATCCGGTCCAGGTCGCCGACCACGGACTTCACGGCCGCCAGCGCGTTCAGCGCGCAGATGCGGGCCAGGCCCTTGCCCTCCTCGGCCGTGACCTCGGCGCCCACCTTGCCGGTGACGGGCAGCTTGCCCTCGACCATCGGCAGCTGGCCCGCGGTGTAGACGTACACGCCGGACTGCACGGCCGGCTGGTACGCGGCCAGCGGCGGTACGACCTCCGGCAGGCTCAGGCCCAGTGCGGCCAGCTTCTCCTCGACCGCGCTCATGCCTGCTTCTCCCGCTTCAGGTAGGCGACCAGCTGCTCGGGGTTCGGCCCGGGGACGACCTGGACGAGCTCCCAGCCGTCCTCGCCCCAGTTGTCCAGAATCTGCTTCGTGGCATGGACGAGCAGCGGCACGGTTGAGTATTCCCACTTGGTCATGGGCCGACTGTATCCGCTGTGACCGATCACTCCCTCGTCGTCTCCCCGTTATCCACAGCCTCCCGCGTGACGGTCGGCCGGACTGGTTAGTCTCGAAGACGTGAGCAGGCTCCAGGTCGTCAGCGGCAAGGGCGGGACCGGAAAGACGACGGTCGCCGCCGCACTCGCGCTGGCCCTCGCGACCGAGGGGAAGCGGACGCTTCTCGTGGAGGTCGAGGGCCGGCAGGGCATCGCACAGCTCTTCGAAACGGAGGCGTTGCCGTACGAGGAGCGGAAGATCGCGGTCGCTCCCGGGGGCGGGGAGGTGTACGCACTGGCCATAGACCCCGAACTGGCCCTTCTGGACTACCTCCAGATGTTCTACAAACTGGGCGGCGCGGGCAGAGCCCTCAAGAAGCTCGGCGCCATCGACTTCGCCACCACCATCGCGCCCGGCATCCGGGACGTCCTGCTCACCGGCAAGGCGTGCGAGGCGGTGCGCCGCAAGGACCGCGGCGGCCGGTTCGTCTACGACTACGTGGTCATGGACGCGCCCCCGACCGGCCGCGTCACCCGCTTCCTCAACGTCAACGACGAGGTGGCGGGCCTGGCGAAGATCGGCCCGATACACAATCAGGCACAGGCCGTGATGCGGGTCCTCAAGTCGCCGGAGACGGCGGTGCACCTGGTGACGCTGCTGGAGGAGATGCCCGTCCAGGAGACCGCCGACGGCATCGCCGAACTGCGCGCCGCCCGGCTGCCGGTGGGCCGGGTCATCGTGAACATGGTGCGGCCCGAGGTGTTGGACGCCGCCGACCTGGAACTCGTACGGACGGTGGACCGTTCCGCCCTCGCCCGGTCCCTGTCGGCCGCCGGCCTCGGCGGGGCACGGCGCGGCGGCAACGCGGAGAAGCTGGTGGACCCGCTGCTGGCGCAGGCCGCGGAGTACGCCGAGCGCCACACGCTGGAGCAGGAGCAGCGCTCGGCGCTCGGCGAGCTGGGCCTGCCCCTGCACGAACTGCCGCTGCTGGCCGAGGGAATGGACCTGGCGGGGCTGTACGAACTCGCCGCCGAGCTGCGCACGCAGGAGGTGTCATGACAGCCGAGGACCAGGGCGAGGCCGAGGGGCGCGAGACGGCACCCGAGGGCCATGGCGGGGCCGAGGGCCATGGCGGGACCGAGGGCCATGGCGGGACCGAGGGTCTTGGCGGGACCGAGGGTCTTGGCGGGGCCGAGGGGCGGGAGGCGGCGGCCCGGCGGCTGGTCTCCTCCCGTGTGCTCGATGTCGACGCGCTGCTGGACGACCCGAAGACGCGCATCGTGGTGTGCTGCGGCTCCGGCGGCGTCGGCAAGACGACGACCGCGGCCGCCCTGGGCCTGCGCGCGGCCGAGCGGGGCCGCAAGGTGGTCGTGCTCACCATCGACCCGGCCAGGAGGCTGGCCCAGTCGATGGGCATCGACTCCCTCGACAATGTGCCGCGCCGGGTGAAGGGCAGCGAGGGCGACGGCGAACTGCACGCCATGATGCTCGACATGAAGCGCACCTTCGACGAGGTCGTGGAGGCGCACGCGGACCCCGAGCGGGCGGCCGCGATCCTGGCGAACCCCTTCTACCAGTCGCTCTCGGCGGGCTTCGCGGGCACGCAGGAGTACATGGCCATGGAGAAGCTGGGCCAGCTGCGCGCGCGGGACGAGTGGGACCTGATCGTGGTCGACACCCCGCCCTCCCGCTCGGCCCTGGACTTCCTGGACGCCCCCAAGCGGCTCGGCTCCTTCCTGGACGGCCGGCTGATCCGGCTGCTCACCGCCCCCGCCAAGCTGGGCGGCCGCGCGGGCATGGCGTTCCTGAACGTCGGGATGTCGATGATGACCGGCACCCTGGGCAAGCTCCTCGGGGGTCAACTCCTCAAGGACGTCCAGACGTTCGTGGCCGCGATGGACACCACCTTCGGCGGCTTCCGCACCCGCGCGGACGCCACGTACAAGCTGCTCCAGGCGCCCGGCACCGCGTTCCTGGTGGTGGCGGCGCCGGAGCGGGACGCGCTGCGCGAGGCCGCGTACTTCGTGGAGCGGCTGGCCGCCGAGGACATGCCGCTGGTGGGCCTGGTACTCAACCGGGTGCACGGCAGCGGCGCGGCCCGGCTGTCGGCCGAGCGGGCGCTCGACGCCGCGGAAAATCTTGCCGACCCCGGCATTGTGGATCAGGGGGAAGGGAAAGCTGGACTTCGTAACTCTCCCGACGCGTACGGCAGTTCACAACCTCCCGCGGCCGAGGCCGCAACCGGTACCAGCGCTTCCGACGAAGGCTCCCCCGCCGACGAGGAACGTTCCGTCGACCGGCTCGCCGCGGGTCTGCTGAGGCTGCACGCCGAACGCATGCATCTGCTGGCACGCGAGCAGCGCACGCGTGACCGCTTCACCGCCCGCCATCCCGAGGTGGCGGTGGTCGACGTACCCGCGCTTCCCGGCGATGTGCACGACCTCACGGGCCTGCGCGACATCGGCGACCGGCTCGCGACGGGCACACCCACGGAGCGCCCGGCGGAACCGTCGTAGGAGCGGGTCCGTCACGGCCACAGCCGGAGCCCGGCACCGCGGAAGCGAAGGAGCCGCGGACGCCCGGGGCTCCTGGCCGAACCCGGGGCGCAGCGGACGTGTGCCCGGTCAGCTCACGGCCGCGTAGTTCTCGTACACCTCGTCGCTGTCGAGGGGCACGAACCCGGTGCCGCGCTCGTACTCCGAGCGGGCGGTCTCCAGCAGTCTGCGCCAGGAGGTCACGGTGGGCCGCCGGCGCAGCAGTGCGCGCCGCTCCCGCTCCGTCATGCCTCCCCACACGCCGAACTCGACGCGATTGTCCAGCGCGTCCGCCAGGCACTCGGTGCGTACCGGGCATCCGGTGCACACCGCCTTGGCTCTGTTCTGCGCTGCTCCCTGAACGAACAGTTCATCCGGATCGGTAGTGCGGCAGGCAGCCTGCGCACTCCAGTCGGTTACCCAGCCCATACCGGCGCCGTCCTCTCCCGAATCGAGGCTCCCCCACGGCGGCAGCGGCATATTCACCGCAGCCAGTTGAGGACGTTACGGAAGGTGGACACAGCGCAACACCCCCTTCGGGCCCAATCTTGAATGGCCCGAACGGACTATGGGTAAGCGGCAGATCACCCGCGGGAGTGAGCTGGCGACATACGCGACCATCCCGGCGAACCAGGACAGCTACGGTGCGCCACAGCGGACACCAAGTGACACACGAGGCGCAATCGGACACGCCTCGACGGCCGACACCGGTGGATCGCAACGATTCGGGACGCCGGACGAAGTGGTACGGAGCCGCATTGCCGTGACAGTTGGGAGCAGCTTAGGCCAAGGGCTGCGCACCTGTCCGGGAAATGGAAACGTAGGCAGGTCAGGCAGCACGCGGTGCTCCGCACCGGTGCCGGAACATCCCGAAGGCAAGCCGCTCCCTCGGAACGCTCAGGAGTACGGATTAGGCTGCCCCCATGCCAAAGAAGCGCTCGGGCGGTGGTCTGTCACCGTTGCAGCAGGCCGCGAAGTTCCTCGGTGTCAGTGTCCTCGCTGGAGCCGTGATGGCCGGCATCGCGCTGCCCGCGGCCGGCGCGCTGGGCCTCGCGGCCAAGGGCTCGGTCAAGAGCTTCGACGAGATCCCGGCCAACCTGAAGAGTCCGCAGCTGAGCCAGCGCACGACGATCCTGGACGCCAAGGGCCAACAGATCGCGAGCGTGTACTCCCGCGACCGTACGGTGGTCGACCTCAAGGACATGTCGCCGTACGTGCAGAAGGCGATCGTCGCGATCGAGGACTCGCGCTTCTACCAGCACGGCGCGATCGACCTCAAGGGCGTGCTGCGCGCCCTGAACAAGAACGCGCAGGAGGGCGGGGTCGCGCAGGGCGCCTCCACGCTCACCCAGCAGCTGGTGAAGAACTACTTCATCGAGGAGGCCGGCGACGACCCGACGAAGGTCGCCGAGGCCACCCAGCAGACCATGGGCCGCAAGGTCCGCGAGCTGAAGTACGCGATCCAGATCGAGGAACAGCTCGGCAAGAAGAAGATCCTTGAGAACTACCTGAACATCACCTTCTTCGGCGAGCAGGCCTACGGCGTGGAGGCCGCCTCCCAGCGGTACTTCTCCAAGCACGCCAAGGACCTGAACCTCCAGGAGTCCGCGCTGCTGGCCGGCATCGTGCAGTCCCCGAGCCGCTACGACCCGGTCAACGACGAGGCGGAGGCCACCAAGCGGCGCAACATCGTCCTCCAGCGCATGGCGGAGCTGGGCGACATCTCCCCGCAGGAGGCCGCGCAGGCCAAGCGGGAGCCGCTCGGACTGCACCCCAGCCAGCCCAGGAACGGCTGCATCACCGCGGTCCAGGGCGCCGGCTTCTTCTGCGACTACGTGCGCGAGGTCTTCCTCACCGACCCGGTCTTCGGCAGGACCAAGGAGGCGCGGGCCAAGCTCTGGAACCAGGGCGGTCTGACGATCCGCACGACGCTGGACCCGCAGGCCCAGCAGTCCGTGCAGAACTCCGTCAAGGACCACGTCTACAAGTCCGACCCGGTGGCGACGGCCGCGACGATCGTCGAGCCCGGCACCGGCAAGATCCTCGCCATGGGCCAGTCGCGGCCGTACGGCTTCGGCAAGGACGAGACGCAGATCAACCTGTCGGTGAACCAGGACATGGGCGGCGGCGCGGGCTACCAGCCCGGTTCGACGTTCAAGCCGATCGTCGCCGCGGCCGCGATCGAGGGCGGCAAGCCCGCGACGCAGGAGTACCCGTCGCCGTACGAGATGCCGTACCCGAGCCCGGTGGCCGCCTGCAACGGCAGGACCTGGCGCAACGACCCGGCCAAGCCGGCCACGCTGACCAACGAGAACGAGTCCGAGCACGGGCCGTACGGCATGAAGGAGGCGACCGCCAAGTCGGTCAACACCTACTACGTGCAGCTGATCGGCGACATCGGCATCTGCCCGGTGATCGACATGGCGAAGAAGATGGGCGTGTCGCGCGCCGACGGCCGCAAGATCGACCAGGCCCCCTCGATCGCGCTCGGCACCCAGGAGATGTCCCCGCTGACCATGGCGAGCGCGTACGCCGCCTTCGCCTCGCGCGGCATGTACTGCACCCCGATCGCCATCGAGTCGGTCACCCGGACCACCGGCAGCCAGGTGAAGTCCCTGCCGGTGCCGCGCTCGACCTGCTCGCGCGCGATGTCCGAGAAGACCGCGGACACCGTCAGCACGCTCCTCAAGGGCGTGGTCGAGGACGGCACCGGCCAGGAGGCCGGCCTCGGCGACCGCCCGAGCGCGGGCAAGACCGGTACGACGGACGAGCGCTTCGCCGCCTGGTTCGTCGGCTACACCCCGAACATGGCGGGCGCGGTCTGGGTCGGCGACCCGCAGCACCGGCGCCACATGATCAACATCACCATCGGCGGCATCCCGCACGACAAGGTCTACGGCGGTGAGGTCCCCGGCCCGATCTGGCGCGACATGATGAACGGCGCCCTGGAGGGCAAGCCGGTGGAGGACTTCAACCTGGTCGACATCCCGGACGACAAGGGCTCCGGGGACAACAACCAGGGCCGGGGCAACGGCGGCCGGCAGGGCGCCACGGGCGGCAACCAGGGACAGCTGATCGGCGGCCTGCTCGGCGGTCTGACCGGCGGAACCGGTGACATCGGCGGGGCGGTGCCGACGCCGCCCGCGAACATCATCCAGGGACAGACGAACGGCGGGCCGAACGGGCGGGCGAACGGGGGGACCGGGGGTCGCCGCTAGGTCCTCCGGGAGGACGACAAAGTACGACGGTGGGGCCACACCCTTCTTCGGGGGTGCGGCCCCACCGTCATACGGGCATCCTGTCCTGCTTCCGCAGACCGGAGCTTCACGGGGCGCGGCGCCTTCGTGACGGGGGCGGGCTCAGCCCTGGAGGAGCTTCTTCACCGCGGCGGCGACGCGGCCGCCCTCGGCCTGGCCGGCCACCTTGGGGTTCACGATCTTCATGACGGCGCCCATGGCCCTCGGCCCCTCGGCGCCCGCCGCCTTCGCCTCCGCGACGGCCTGGGCGACGATCGCGTCCAGCTCCTCGTCGGTCATCTGCTTGGGCAGGTACTCGGCGAGGACCTCGCCCTCCGCCTTCTCCCGCTCGGCCGACTCGGCACGACCGCCCTGCGCGAAGGCGTCGGCCGCCTCACGGCGCTTCTTCGCCTCGCGGGTGATCACCTTGAGGACCTCGTCGTCGGACAGCTCCCGCTTCTCCTTGCCCGCGACCTCCTCCTTGGTGATCGCGGCGAGCGTCAGCCGGAGCGTCGAGGAGCGGAGCTCGTTGCGCTCCTTGATCGCGGAGTTGAGGTCGTCCTGCAGCTTCGACTTGAGCGTGGTGGTCATGTGGTCGATTGTCGCAGGTGCGGGACGGCGGGCGCCCGCTGATTTCGGGGGCGGGCGGTCTCATCGGGCCCCTGTGGTCTGACACGATGGTCATATGCGCGCGCGATACGGAGTTCCCCTGGGAATCATGGCGGCAGGCGCCGCCGGTCTGGCCTACGCGGTGGGCTTCGAGGCCCGCTCCTTCCGGTTGCGACGGGTGACCGTCCCCGTCCTGCCGACGGGCATGCACCCGCTGCGTGTCCTCCAGGTCTCCGACATCCACATGGTCGGCGGCCAGCGCAAGAAGCAGCGCTGGCTGCGCTCGCTCGCGGGCCTGCGCCCGGACTTCGTGATCAACACGGGCGACAACCTGTCGGACCCGGAGGGCGTCCCGGAGGTGCTGGACGCCCTCGGCCCGCTGATGGAGTTCCCTGGGGCGTACGTCTTCGGCTCGAACGACTACTACGGTCCCAAACTCCGCAACCCCGCCCGCTACTTGATGGAGAAGGCGAACGGCCGCCACGGCCTGAACGGCAACGCGCCGGCGGTGGGCGCGATCCACAACCCGTGGGAGGACCTGCGGGACGGCTTCGACGAGGCCGGCTGGGTGAACCTGACCAACACCCGCGGCGCCCTGAAGATCGAGGGCGTGTCCATCGAGCTGACCGGCCTGGACGACCCCCACATCAAGCGCGACCGCTACGCGAGGGTGGCGGGCGGCCCGACGGAGTCGTACGACTTCTCGCTCGGCGTGGTGCACGCCCCCTACCTGCGCGTCCTGGACGCGTTCACGGCGGACGACTACCCCCTGATCCTCGCCGGCCACACGCACGGCGGCCAGCTGTGCATCCCCTTCTACGGCGCCCTGGTCACCAACTGCGACCTGGACACGGACCGGGTGAAGGGCCTGTCCACGCACACCGCGGAGGGCCGTACCTCCTACCTCCACGTCTCGGCGGGCTGCGGCACCAACCGCTACACCCCGGTCCGCTTCGCGTGCCCCCCGGAGGCGACGCTGCTGACGCTGGTCCCGAGGTCCTAGCCCACCTGGCCCAAGCCGCATGGCCCTCGCGCCTCCCCCTTCCTAGCGTGAGGGCATGACGGCCCCGATACCCAGGGAGATCCCGGACCTGCCCGCGGTCCCGGCGTCCCCGCTGCTGCCGCGTTCCCCGGCCCCGGCCAGGGCGGTGCTGGCCCCCTCCCACCGCCCCCGGACGGCGCTGTTCCGCCTGCTGACCGCGCTGGCCGCGGCGGCGGGCGTCGTCCTGGCGGTACTGGCCGGCACCCCGGCCCACGCGCTGAGCTACTTCGCCGTGCAGGCGAGCGCGCTCCTGACGCTGACGATGCTCCTG
Source organism: Streptomyces sp. NPDC001056 (assembly GCF_053598955.1). NCBI lineage: Bacteria > Bacillati > Actinomycetota > Actinomycetes > Kitasatosporales > Streptomycetaceae > Streptomyces > Streptomyces sp. NPDC001056. Next base: position 18,923 of record NZ_JBSFLI010000001.1, read on the forward strand.
TCGGCCTCCCGGGCCTGGCGTGCCCGCCACCCCCTCCCGTCCTGGCTGACGGGCGCGGCCCTCCTGTACGCCCTGGTGTCCGCGCTGACGTACCACCTGCTCCTGGCCCGGACCACGTTCTCCATGACGGCGTCCTCGGCACCTCCGGAGCGCTGGCACACCCAGTGGATCAGCCTCCAGCTCCTCCACACGGTGGCCCCGGCGGCGGCCCTGCTGGACTGGCTGTGCCTGACCCCGGCCGCCCGCCTGCACCTGCGCCAGCCCACGACCTGGCTCCTCTACCCCCTGGCCTATCTGGCCTTCTACCTCACCCGCGGCGCCCCCTACCTCTACCCCTTCCTGAACGCCTCCGCCCACGGCTACCGCTCCACCCTGGCCAACGCCCTCCTCCTGGGCCTCGCGATCTACGCCCTGGCGGTCCTCCTGGTGGCCCTGGACCACACCCGCCCGACCCCGTTCCGCCGCCGCCTCTGAATCGGATTTCGTTTCCTGGCCCCTGGTGGGCTAAAGTAAACGACGTCGCCGCGGGAAGCAGCGACACCGGGGTGTAGCGCAGCTTGGCAGCGCGCTTCGTTCGGGACGAAGAGGTCGTGGGTTCAAATCCCGCCACCCCGACAGCCGTAACACCAAATCAGGCCCGGTGCTGAGAGATCAGCACCGGGCCTGATTTGCTTTGTGGCCCCGTTTTGGGAGCCGCCGGGAGCCAACTTCCAGAAACCGGCTCCCGGCGGCTCCCAGCGAGCGGCCGTCCGCCGTCCAGCCCGCTCTTTGCCGCTCACGCTGGGAAAGGGTCATCCCTACGGTTGTGCGAGGCCGATCACAGGCGGTACGACGATCGCCATGCACCGATGGTCTCCGTTAAATGACCGGCAGCTCGCACTCCTCACCCGCATCGGGGACGGAGCCGACCCCGTCACGTCGGACAGCCCAGAGCTCGCCCTCACCGCCCGCGCGCTCAAGGAGCGGCGTCTGATCACCATGCCCAAGCAGGATGGGAAGTGGCAGGCGGAGATCACTGACGCGGGGCGCTTCTACCTGGAACACGGCCATCACCCGGACCGGCCGGAACCGGCGCCGCGCAAGCAGCGGTCGACGGGTTCCGAGCAACGCACACGTCCTGCCCCTCCTCCGCAGAAGCAAGACACAGCTCCGTCCACGACGAAGCCGGCGCCGCAACGCACCACCAAGCCCCCACAGGCATCGCCGACCGAAATCGGAGCCGCCTTGATCGCGGAGGTACAACAGGCTGGGCGGTTCCTACGGATCCCAAACCCCAGCGACCACGAGCGAGCCCGCTACCGCAGGGCCTTCGACGCAGCCCGGCAGTGTGCGCCCGAGGGGTACCACCTGAAGTACAGCGGCCGGGCGAAGGGAGACTTCTTCCTCGGCCTGCTCAGGGTGTCGGGTGAGGACGACACCGAGTGGAACCGGATCCGGCTGGCGCGTAGCCGGGTGATCAGCGATGTCGAGGACGTGATCGCCGCTGTCACGGCGGACCACAGCGCCTTCGAGGTCTCGGAGGAGGTCCTGCCGCGAGTTCTCTCGCTGCTCCGGCTCCTCGCCGAGCAAGCCCTCGCACGCCACGGCGAGATCACGGTGTCCAAGAAGCGCAAGCAGCCCAAGCCCCTGCTCACCGTCCACGGCAGGACGTACGAGGTCGGCTTCCGCGAACGGCAGAAGCAGGTCCGGTACGTGCCCAAGCAGCCGGGCCGACGTACGTACGACTGGCAGCGGGTGACGCCGGCGCACAGGTTCGAGCCGTCCGGCGAGCTGGAACTGCTGATCAGTGAGCACTCGGGCTACGGCTACGGCCACAACTACGGCTGGAAGAAGGAATGGGCTGACACCGCCAAGAAGCCGTTGGAGGAGCAGGTCGGTTCGGTCTTCCGGGCGCTGAAGGCGCGCGCGGAGGAGCAGGAGCGGGCTCGGCTGGAACGGGAGGCGGAGCAGCGGCGCCTGCGAGAGGAGCGGGAGCGGCAGGAGGCGGAGCGTCGGCGTCTGGAAGCGGAGCGGGAGGAGCGCGCGCGGCGGGAGTGGGAGTCGGCAGTCAGTGCCGCCTCGATCAAGGCGGTTCACGCTGCACGGGCGGAGCACTTCGGCACAGCCCTTGAGCAGTGGAAGGTGGCCGGAGAGATCCGGGTGTTCTGCGGCGCACTGGACGAAGCCGCCGCGACATCGGACGACGCCGTCGAAGCCGAGAGGCTGCGAGAGTGGTCCGCTTGGGGGAAGGCGGAGGCCGACCGGCTGGACCCCACCATGAACGGCAGGGGCCTGGCCGTTCTCGACTTCCACGCGGAGCCGACGGGAGATCAGCTACGGCCCTTTCTCGGCGGCTGGAACCCGCACCGGCCGGAGAGGGAGCAGCCTGCGGCACGGCCCGAGCCGCCGAAGCCGACCCCGGAGCCGTGGCGCGGCTCTATCGACGCACGTCAGGATCAAGGCTGGCGATATGGACGCCAAGGTCGCGCTCAATGGTGGAGGCGATGACGCCGTGCCCACGGTCGCGTAGGGCCTTGACCGCCTTCTCCGCCAGCTGGCCGAGCCGGATGACCTCTTCGCGCAGTGCGACCAGCTCGTCGTAGCGCTCAGCCTTGTCCTCGCCGCACCACACCCGGACGGTCCGCAGGACGGCCGCCTCCGCATCCAACTTGCGGTCGTCCCGACGACGGTAGGAGTACCAGGAGGGCTGTGCGCGCTCCTGCTCGATGTCCTGCTGCTTGCGGTCCACCTCCGGAAGGATCTCGTCGGCGAGGCGGCCCGCTACCTGACGGGCGACGCGTTCGGTGACCGGCCAGCCGGCCAGGCACATGCCGGCGCGGTCCTCGTGCACCATCGGGTCACTGCGGAGCGCAGTGGCGTCCATGCCGATGAGCGGCGCCGTCTCGTCGAGTCGGCTCAGTTCCAGAACTCCCGCGTCCGCCACCCCTCGGCGGAGGCGCAGCCTGTTCTTCGGCCGAACGAACCCGAGGATCAAGCGCGCGGCCTCGAACTCCGTACCGCCCCGTACGTGGCGTGACGCCTCGGCCAGTCTGAGCTCTGCCTCGTCGTCCGCGCGGAACGCGTCGACGTCTGACCACGGTGCTACGAGGCAACCGGGACTGACCCATTCCTGCAGGCCGGCATCATCCCCTTCCAGGAACCGGACGTGGATCGCAGGTGGTGACGATATACGTGCGGCTGCACTGGTCGACGCGGTACGGAGATCACTGTCGTAGCTGGCCGAGGGCGCATCTTTGGGCGCCCCGCCCGTAGACGGCCAGATCGGTGCCTGTCCTCTCCTCGGCCACGGTGCCGCGCCGGGGGGCACCGGGTATGTGGGCGCGGTTACGACTGGTGGTACCACAGCCATAAACCCACGTGCCCTCTTGACTCAGGTGATGACTCAGTGCATTACCCTTTCCAAGGATCCCTACTCCGCGGTATGGTTTTACAATGTCTGAGCAGCAAGAAGAACGATCTCCTGACCGTACGGCGGTGGAGCTGTTCGCCGGCGGTGGCGGCCTGGCCATGGCCGTCGAGCGGGCGGGTTTCAGGCCGCTCCTCTACAGCGAGGTCGCCACACGCGCCTGCGAGACGCTGGAGGCGAACGGCGCCAAGGAGCGGGGCCCGGAGGAGTGGATCCCGGAGCCTGGCGGGCCCGTCCCCCTCGTCAAAGGCGATGTCCGCGCGCTCGACATGAAGTACCTGAGCGGCAAGGTTGACATGCTGGCTGGCGGGCCACCTTGTCAGCCGTTCAGCCTGGGGGGGATCGCCAAGGGGGACGAGGACAAGCGGAACATGTTCCCGGAGATGTTCCGTGCCGTTCGCGAGATCCAGCCGAAGGCCGTGATTTGCGAGAACGTGGTCGGTCTTCGACGTAAGTCCTTCGAGGACTACTTCCAGTACATCCTGCGGGAGTTGGCCTATCCGTACCGGGAACGCGATCCCAACAGCACGTGGCAGGAGCACGACGCGCTCCTGCGTGCCTACGATGCCGACTTGAAGGCCGGCCGTACCTCCGACCCGTCCGGGGGGCACGAGCTATATGACGTCGTCGCCACTAACGTCAACGCGGCGAACTACGGGGTGCCGCAGGTCAGGAACCGGGTAATCATCGTCGCCTTCCGCCGAGACCTCGGGGTGGACATTGAGGCGTTCGAGCGGAGCGTGAAGCCCACCCACTCACATGCCGCCCTGGTCCGCTCCATGCGGGAGGGCGACTACTGGGACCGCCACCAAGTGCCGGACCACGTCCGCGATCGAGTCATGGCCGAGTTGCCGAAGCAGACCGCGTTCGATACCGAGGAGACGTCGCTCCTTCCTTGGCGGACATTCCGTGACGCGCTCGCCGGACTGAACGGTGAGCCGCCACTGCCGCCCGTTCCCTGGGCGCACCTCGACCGACAGGAGCGCTACCTGGGCGGCGTGACGAACCACATCGGCTGGCCCAGCGCGCGCATCTACAAGGGGCATACTCCGAACGAGCTGGACCGCCCGGCGAAAACGGTGAAGGCGGGCGTCCACGGGGTGCCGGGCGGTGAGTCGGTGATGCTGACCGACGACCGCGTTCGCGACCCCTCCGTTCCGGGCGGATGGAGGTACAAGCACCGGTACATGACCGTGCGGGAGACGGCTCGCGCCATGACGTTCCCGGACAATTGGGTGCTGGAGGGTCCGCGAGGTGAGCAAATGCGTCAGCTCGGGAACGCCGTGCCCGTTCTGTTGGGTGAAGTTTTCGCTAAGGCAGTGGCTACCGCCCTGGACAACGCGCGGAGCACGCGGTGACCTCCGCGAAAGCGACTCCGCGCCAGGCTCGCTGGAAAGACAAGCAGCCACCCGAGCGGGCGTGGAAAGGGCGGCCTGGCAGGACCAGGGCTCAAGCGACGGCGGAGCAGGACAAAGCCGCGGGTGGGCCGGACCGGCGCTGGGTGGACTTGGGCGATGGCCGCCGGGCGCGCGCCTCCGTCGAGCTGAAGATGCTGACCAAGACCCGCCGGATCCGGGCGTATTTGCGCTGGTCGGACCGGGGGACCACGCGAAAGCCCGTGTACCTCGGGGAAGTCGACCACGACACCCGGCGCGAGAACCTCGCCGAAGCTTGGCGTAGGGCCATCGAGCGCGGCCATATGCTGCCCGAGGAGGAAAAGCCGGCGTCTTCCTGGGCGGCGAGCCGCTCGGTTCGTGCCTCCATGCGGGGTAACCGATCGCGTGACACGACCCCGGAGAAGCTCCTTCGCAAACACCTGCATGAGCGGGGCGTGCGATACCGCGTCTCGCATCGCCCTATGGCGAGTGTGCGGCGAACCGCTGACGTGGCCTTCCCCGGCGTGAGGGTGGCCGTGTTCGTGGATGGGTGCTTCTGGCACGGCTGTCCAGATCACTGCCGGTGGCCGGGAACGAACGAGGAGTTCTGGCGAGACAAGATCGAGGGGAACCGCGCGAGGGATTCCGAGACCAACCGCTTGTTGGAGCAGTCGGGGTGGCTGCCTGTGCGGGTCTGGGAGCACGAGGACCCATCGGAGGCGGCTGACAAGATCATCGCTCTTGTGAGGTCGCGGCGCCGGGTCACGGCTCCTAAGACGCGTGCTTCACAGGTCGCCTTCTCCCAGAAGGTCGGCGATGGCGTCCTCAGCGCGACGTAGCACGATGCGGCCGTCGCCCGCGCTATAGGCGAGCAGACGGCTGCCGCATCCAAGGCCGGCCTCTGCCAGTAGCCCCATGGGCAGCTCGACCCGACCGTTCTCGTCGATGGTTACCTCGGCGGGCTCTCGGATCATGAAAACCAGTCTGGCATGCGTGAGGAAGGATCGTCGGCGGTGCGTCGCCGCTGGTGCGCGGGCTGATCCTGCGGATCCCGAACTGATTGTCAGTGGGCGTCAGTAGAGTAAACGCATGCTGACGCGAGGTATCTCGGGGGGCGAGTCGCGGGCAACGCGAAGCTCAGCCCCCGCCGGTCATACGCACTTCATCAAGGACGACGCGGTCACCCGGGGAGCGACGACGCATGTCTGAGGACCACTACATCAACGTGATGCCGCACCCCCGCATCCTCGGTGTCCTGGGGGACATCGAGTTCGCGGCCTGGCAGTGCCTCGCCGAGCTCGTGGACAACGCCTTCGACGTGTTCCAATCCTCTCCCGAAACGGGCGGCGAGAGGCCCACCGTGAGCATCTCGCTGCCGACCGCGCAGGACTCCCGGTCTACGGCTGAAGTGATCGTCCAGGACAACGGCCGAGGCATGAGTCTGGACGAGGTGCGTAATGCGATCAGCGCCGGCTGGAGCGGAAACGGCCGACACGGCGCGCTCGGCCTGTTCGGCATGGGCTTCAACATCGCGACCGCCCGCCTCGGTCGCAAGACCGTCGTCCGTACAGGGCGTTCCGGCGACTCCTACTGGACCGAGGTCACACTTGATCTTCCGCAGATCGAGGCGTCGGCCGCCTATCAGGCTCCGTACCGCCAGGTGCCCAAGGCGAACCCTGATGAGCATGGGACCGTCATCACCATCAGCGACCTCAAGGGGGAGCAGTTCGAGGCGCTTCGTCGCCCCAACGCCCTCAAGGTGATCAGGGAAAAGCTGGGTGATGTGTACAGCTACCTCCTCACCGAGCGGGGCTTCCGGCTGACGATCAACGGCAAGAAGCTGCCTCCCAGGAAGCCCTGCGTCTGGGACGAGAAGCGCACCGTCACACGGCGAGGCGTGGAGATCAGCGCCGTTCAGCGCATAGACGTCCCCCTCTCGGACAAGAAGGCGTGCATGGCCTGCGGGTACTGGAACCCGCTCGACGTTGATCGCTGTCGTGAGTGTGACCAGGACCGGCTGGAGGTTCGTTCCCGCCGTATCTGGGGCTGGCTCGGGATCCAGCGCTACGTGCACCGCACGGACTATGGCATCGACTTCCTGCGCAACGGCCGGAAGATCCTCCTCAAGGACAAGCGGGTCTTCTACTGGACCGACGAGGACGGCCTCGGCGAGCCGGAACTCGAGTATCCGATCGACTCCAAAGCGGCGACTGGGCGCATCGTCGGGGAGATTCACTGCGACCACGTCACCCCGAACTACCAGAAGACAGCTTTCGAGTTCGAGACCGCCGAGTGGCACCAGGTGCTGCGGGCCATTCGTGGGGAAAGCCCGCTGCGACCGGAGATCGCCAAGCGGCGCCAGCTACCGGAGAACGACAGTCCGCTCGCGCTCCTGTACTCGGGCTTCCGCCGCCAGGACCCCGGCCTGAACTACTTGGTACCCGGAAACGGCAAGGAAGCCATCCACGAGAAGACCGTCCAGTGGGCGAAGCTGTTTCGGGACGACCATCCCGACTACCAGAGCGACGACATCTGGTACGAAGCCGCCTACAGCCACGATCATCCGCACCAGGACGACCCGGGTTCCGACTCGGATAGCGACACCGACGAGCTCCTGCCGGGCCTTGGGCCCGTAACTCCTGGCGAGGAGGACGACGATCAGGAAGTCCCCGGGGCAGAGGACGTACCGCCGGCCGACGATCCGGCGCCGGCAGAAACCTTCGAACAACGGCTGCAGCGTTATCGCGACAACGCGGACCAGTTCCCCGACCTCGCCGGCGAGTACTTGATTCCCGAGATGGGTCGGATCGAACTGAGGGTCTGGGCCGTGCGGAACCAACGACTCACCAACGCCAAGGATCAGGAGACCCCGGCCTTCGCCATCATGCTGCGCTCTCCGCAGCTGGAGGTCTTCGTCGACTCCGATCACCAGCTCTACCGAGAGCACGGGGCGGACATGCGTGACATCGCGCTGTTGGAGGCGGCCGAGTACATGCGCGTCCGGCAAAACGACAACTCCACGCCGCTGTCGCAGTTGCTGCTCCTGTTCAAAGAGCGCTCCTCCAGCCCCCGCCTCACCCCGACCGCGATGGCCGACGAGGCCGAGCGGTTGTTGGAGCGGATCCGCACCCTGATGACCCCGGTGATCGCGGAGACCCCTGCTGTTCACTGGCTGCAACTGCGAGCGGACGAGAGGGAGGCCGCTGAGGAGCGTTTCGCCTTGGAGTCCGAGCCCGGGCTCGACTGGAACGAGGCGGTGAACAATGGCGACTTCATCCGTTTCGCTCCCGCCAGTGCCGTCCTGCGCGTCATCAGCGAGTCGCCGGCCCTCTTTATGGACGGAAAGGTCTTCCGACGCTCCTATGCCGCGCTGTCGGCCTCGGACGCCCGTGACTTGATCGTGGAACGCTTGATGAACCCTCTGAGCGACCTGGCGCTCCTCGCACAGCACCGGCCGAAGGTCACTCCAGAAGAGTTGGGGCGTATTCGCGTCAGCTGCCGCTTGATCGCCCGCGACCTCGCGGACGACAGCTGAGGATCGGAGAGGCGATGCACAGCTTCCTGGACCCGGGCCCACTTCTCGACGCCGGGCCACTGCAGTTCCCCAGGCGCGTCGAGCGGCTCCTGTGGCATCTCGGTTTCACGGACGTCGCCGTTATCGATGGCTCCGGTGACGAGGGTGGCGACGTCCTCGCTCGTCGGAAGGGAGAGCTGTGGGTCTTCCAGTGCAAGTGGAAGCGACGGGGGGTCGTCGGCGCTGACGCCGTGGACGAGGTCGACAACGCGCGAGACCACTACAGCGCGCATCAGGCAGTCGTCGTAACCAACAGCCGCTTCAGCTCGGAAGCCCGGCGCCGAGTCGACGTTCTGTCCCGTATCCGTCCCACCATCCACCTCTGGGAGGGCGGTCACCTCGCCCGCAGCTTCAAAGGGGTCCCGCCCCGCTTCGGGGAGGTGACGCCTCGCCCTTACCAGGCCGAGGCTCTTTGGGCCCTGGACAAGGACCTGGACTCACATGGACGCGCCCTGCTCATCCTGGCTACGGGGCTCGGCAAGACCGTGGTCGGCGGCGAGGTCATCGCGGCGCACCTCCGCCGTCACCCATCGGATCAGGTTCTCGTCGTCGCTCATGCCAAGGATCTCGTCCAGCAGCTGGAGCGCGCCCTCTGGCGACACCTCCCCAAGGACATCCCGACCCGTCTCCTGACTGGGGACACCCGCCCGGATGACCTGTCCGGAGTGACGTGTGCCACGGTGGGCTCCGCTCTGCCAGCCGCCCGCTTCGGCTACCGGCCGGCACTCGTCATGGTTGACGAGGCTCACCACGTCGGCGAGGACGGTCAGTACGACGAGTTGCTCGACGTGCTGTCTACCGCTAGGCAGTTCGGAGTCACGGCCACACCTTGGCGGGGAGACTCGCACGACATCAGCCACCATTTCGGGCCGGCGAGCTTCACGCTCGGCATCGAGGAGGGCATGCGTCGGGGCTATCTGGCACAAGTGGATTACCGGTTGTTCGTCGACAACGTCGACTGGGATGTCGTGAAGGCGGCTAGCGAGCACGAGTACGGCCTGGCTGACCTCAACGCCCGCCTCTTCCTGCCACAGCGGGATGAGTCCATCCGTGATGAGCTGGCTGCCGCGTGGGCGGCAACCGCGAATCCCCGAGCCATCGTGTTCTGCCGCACAGTTGAGCACGCCGAGCGACTGGCCGAACTACTGCGTCGCACTCCCTTGTGGTCCGGCGCCCTGGCCCTGCACGCCGGCCTGGCCAAACGTGAGAGGCAAAGCCGTCTCCTAGCCTTCCGTAGCGGCGACGTCCCCATCCTCACCTCGGTTGACATCCTCAATGAGGGGGTGGACGTCCCCGACGTCAACATCCTCTGTTTCGCCCGGGTGACTCACTCCCGGCGCATCTTCGTCCAGCAGCTGGGGAGGGGGCTCCGACTGCGGGAGGGTAAGGAGCGCGTGACGGTGCTGGACTTCGTCAGCGATCTACGCCGGATCGCGGCAGCCCTCAACATGAAGCGAAGCCTGGAGGGCGGCGAGGTCGAGGTTCTGGACCAAGTCGCCCCATCACAAATTGAGTTCAACGACCAACGGGTTGCGACCCTTATGAAAGAGTGGATCAAGGACGCGGCCAGTCTCGAAACCGCGTACGACGAGCACCGCCTGCAGTTCCCGTCCGCCCTCGCCGCCTTGGAGTAGCCGCCTTGCCGCAGCTCAACCTTCCGGAAGCTCTTCGACGTCGCATCCTCCTCAGCATGTACCGCACCGCCGACGAGCTGGATTGGGAGTTCCTGAGTAACCCCGGGAAGACCGCTCAGTACCGGCGATGGTTCGATGACGCAGACATTGGCGGGGAGCTCCGAAGGTTCGCCAGCGACCAGGACGTCCGGGTATGGATCAAGGACGTACCGATGAAGGAATACGCCAGGGCTCAGGAGGGTATCGGCAACTTCGTCCCGTACGTCCGCCGCCGCTTTCGCGGGGCGGACGAGATCGTCCAATTCTTCTGCGGAACTGACTGGTCAGTTGTCCCGGACTCGGTGGAGGGCAAGCCCAACCACTGTCTCGCCACTGACGGCAACGTCACGCGATATATCTGCTGGGGTAAGGCCGGGGTCTTGAAGGACCTCATCTGGGCAGCGCTGAATGAGGCCATCGACTCAACCACCCGCCCCGGCATCGTGATCACGACCAGGGACGGCGAGACGATCTCCCAGCACACGCGCGAGCGTCAGGCTCGGCTGGCGAATCACTGCGGCGTCGATCTCGATCACCTGCACCGCTCCATGATCGATAATCCCGACCTGATCACGATGCCATAGATCACGACCCTCCGGATCATCCACAGCCGCCCAGCTCCGCAGGCCAAGGCCCTGGAGGGTGAGGCCGGCGCTCGCCCCACCTGGTTGGAAGGGCGAGCGCCGAGGCGATGGCGTTCAAGTCATGACTTGTGGTGTGCGGTGGTGGCGAGGAAGCCGTCGGGGCCGAAAAGGGCAGTGCGGTTCAGGTATCGATTGAAGTGGTCACACACTGGCTCGCCTAGGTGCAAACAGGCGGGGCAAGCGCCGCCATTACGTTCGCAGGCCGGATCCATGGCACATCTGGATTCGGCGCCAGCGATGCTGCCGAGCAGAATGTGTAGGTCGTTCTCAAAGACAGCTTGCAGGCCACCCAGGACGAAATCGCCGCGGCTGGCAGCGAAAACGAAAAAGCCGTTGTGTCGAGGGATGAGGTATTCGCCCAGTCCTTCTCGGTCGACACCAGCGAAGACAGCGAGTTGGCGGATAGCCCGGTGTGCATAGGAGTGGATGAGGATGAGAAGGTCCCGGCCGACAGGCGACGCGTCCTCCGGGTCACTAAAGCGAGAAGGCGGGGTCACGTGGGCGGCGAGAACAGTGCGTGCGGTGCGTGCGTCACTTGCTGGCGGGAGCACGTGCCCGCGTTGACGCAAGACCGTGTGGACTAGGAGCGGATCGAGGCGGAAGAACAGCGCCTCAGTGGATCGTAGATCAGCATAGATTCGTCGCCCGCTCTTTCCCGTGAACAGACTAAGGCGGGAGGTACCAGGCTCGCCTCCGCCTCTTGTATACCCGTATACGGCCTTGAGGACGGGGAAGTCTGTGAACAAATCCACCCCCGAAAGGCCAGCGCGCCGCAGAGCCGCAGGATAATCGCCTTCATAGCGGGTTCGAACGGCGAGCGGAGTCGCAGGAGTGATGAGGTCGGCAATGCGCTGGCGGGAGCCCTTCTCGGTCGCCGCCAAGGCGACGTCTACGGCCTCCCGTTCAGCGGCCTCGATTTGCAGGCTGGGGGCACTGGCGAGTTCGCCGAGGTCTTCCTCAGCACCCAGTTCACCTGCTTCGCCAGCCACAGCGGCCATCTTCTCGGCAACCGCGCGGGTCAGCCCAGAAGCGACGAGCTGGTCGACTAGGGAGGTCTCGGTCTGGCGGCCCGCGCCTGGCCGGGAGTCCTCAAAACCACCCAAGGCCCAAACCAAGGCACGACGCGGTCCCCCAGACTCGGTTACACGGCGCATCGCGGCGCGGCTTGCTGGGTTGATTTGCGTGAAGGTCTGGGGCGTATAAACGCTGGCGGATCGATGGACGTTGTAGCGCAGGTACTCAGCGTTCTTGGCCTCGGAGTACCTACGCCCGCAGGGACACTTGCGCCATGCGAAGCCCTTCTGGATCTCCTTCTGGCAGACGGGGCACTCGAATCGGATGCGCGCGGCGTCCATGCTCGACTGATGGGGCATGCGGACCTGCCGATGCTCACGGCATAGAGGAATCGCTGGTTGCTCCAGCAGTCCACAATCGTGGAATCCGACGAAGTGCAGCTGTCGCCAGTGATTGTTCCCGCACTGGCAGGTCTTGGCGGCGCCGGTCTCTACACGCCGGCACACTCTGCACACCCATACCAAGGGAAAGCGCTCGACGCGCACTCCTCGTTCGGGATTAACGCCGACGACTTCGACCGGACCGCCCGCGCGCAGGTAGTTCACCGCAGTGGCGTCCAAGCCGCGGCCCACCCAGCCCTCGAGTTCGGAGATTAGGCGGCCTCTGATGATCGAGTCCTCGACATCAACGGGGCGCGGGTCCTTCCATTCGGTGGTGCGCCAGATTCCGCCCTTGAGGTCAGCGGTCTGCTGCGGGAGGAAGCTGTAGAGGATCTGGGATCCGCTGCGCTCGTCCTTCATCGCTGTGCCTTCCCTGTGGTTAGTCGTCGCTGACGGGGATCTGGGCTTCGACATCGCGCAGGGAACGCATGGGGGCGCGCGCGAGCAGCTGGTTGGGCCACTTGGCTCCGTCTCCGGGGTTCTCGAGGCGCATGAAGTAAGTCTCGAGCTGCCGGGAAACGTCAGAGAAGGCCAGATGGTGTTGTTCAGCCACGCCCAGGGCGGCGGCGCAAGCTCTGGCCTCCTCCTCGGCGGTCAAGCCTGTCTGGGTGGCGAACTTGCGAAGCAGGTCCACGGTGGTCAACCGTCCGCCAGCAGAACGCGGTTCGTGGACGAACAGACGGCGGGACTCGATTGCCGCGCTGGTAGTCAACTCCAGTACACGACGGCTGGCGCGGGTGATGGGGATGGGTTCCACGAAGCGGTCGCCCTGCTCGATGAAGGGCCGGAACTGGGAGAAGACGGCGGAGTCTCGTTCGCGGCCGATCTTGTGGATGACGTAAACCAAGCCGGGATGAGCGCGTCCTACGCGGGCCGTAGCCTGAATGAACTCCGCAGTTGTCAGCGGCACACCGAGCACCGTCATCACGTTCAGCCGGTCGACGTCCACGCCGTGGGAGATCATCGAGGACGCAGTGACGACGTGCAGGCGCTCCAGGAAGTTGGCCTCCGGGCGCAAGAGGCGCTGCAGGGTCTCGCGCACTTCTTCGAAAGGAGTCTGCCCTGTGAGTTGGGCGGCGTTGAGTGGGCTTACGGGGACCTGGGTTCCGAGAGAGCGCCGGGCGGCCTCGACATCGCGCACGGTATTGCCATACACGACATGAGTGCCGTAGAGGTTCAGGAGCATGGGCACGTGGACGAGGTCGACGCCTGCCTGAGCGCATACGGCCTGGGGCTCGTCGAGCAGGCGGCGTACGGACTGCTGGAGGATGGTCGTAGTGCGGTCTGAAACCCACTCGAGTGTGACCCCGCGCGGCCACACCGCGACGAACCTGCGCAGCAGCCGATCCGTCTCACGAGACCAAAAGGACTCGCGAGCGGAAGGCCCTGGAACCGGGAAGACACGCCCTCGTCGGTTGTACAGGACCTCCACCTGGCGCTCAAATCCAGTGAGAGTCGCTGACGAGGCGATGATTTTCGGGGCTCGGCCGGTGAGTTCCGTCTGCAAGGCGTCCAGCAACGACTCGTAGTGAGAGTCCACCGCGCCGAGGGAGTCCCGGAGCAGGTGCAGTTCGTCTTGCAGTCGGAAGGAGGGGGCGAATCGCGCACGGTCCCGAGCTACCAGGGGGGTGGTGTCACCAGGACAATCGGGGACCAGACAGCCGGTTGGCCGTTTGGCTCGCTTCGCGTAAGTGAACCCATGGCCGGGACGTGAACAGCGCCCGGTCGGCCCCTCGAAGAATCCCCGCATGCCGCCCTGCATGGCGATCAGAGCGGCCTTGTCCAGCGTGCCGATAACGACGGTGGGCAGGAAGCGATAGATCTCCTGATCGACGACGTACACCGGTAGCGGCTTGCCTTCGCTGGGGCACCCAGTCGCGACGCACAGGTGACGCAGGGTCCAGTCACCGCGGTGGAACTTCATGCGGATCTCCTTGGACCCGCAGAAAGGGCAGGCGGTGAGGACCTGGTAACGGTCCGCCATACGAGGTTCGTCCACGTCGATGGGGTTGTGATCGGTGGGCGCGGTAGGGACTTCGTTCGGGGTCGCGCCAGCGCCGATGAAGTAGCCCAGGGAAATAGGCTCTCCACCGAGCGTGCATTCGCGACGCACCAGCTCGGCTGCGGCCAGGGCATCCGCGAAGCGCTGGGTCTGCTGGAGGGACAGCATGCGTAGCGGGAATCGACTCCAGGCCGTGATGCCTGCGAGCTTCCCGCGTAGCCGATCGTAAAAGGCGGCTAGGACGAGCAGACCGAGATACGTCTCGGTCTTGCCGCCACCGGTGGCGAACCACACGATCTCCACCTGCTGCCAGTCTTCACCTTCATTCACCAGGGAGGGCAGCACTGAGAGGATGAAGCCGATCTGGAACGGGCGCCAGCCGGCGTAGCGCCCACGGGCCGCGCGGCGCATGGCGCGGTTCATGAGCTGGAAGGCTTGGCGTAGATCGGCGTCCCGTTCCAGAACGGCCGCGCCCGCACGTAGCCGCTGGAGTTCGGCCGTATGCTCCGCAGCGGCTTCTACGGCTTCTTGAAGCATCTCCGGCTTCCAAGATTCCTCTGTGGCGCGGCGTTGCAAGGCGTCCGAAGACCAGTGCTCAAGCCCCCATGCCTCGTACGCCTCTACCAGTCGCGCGAGGGTGGCCACCGGTTCTTGGGCAAGGTTCTCGAAGGTCAACGGCAGGAGCCGTGCGTCGGTTCGCTCAAAGGTGTATTCAGGACGGTATCGATCAACAACCACCTGATCGGTCGTTACAAGTTCATTGGCGCTCCGGACAGCCACGCCACAGTTGATGCCGATGGCCGGCAGGCGCCGGTCGTAGCGAAAACTCTCGGGCAGGGATTCGAGCAGGAAGGGAGTGGTCAACAGGTCGAGGACCGTCAGTTCCACCTCGAAGAGATGGCGCTCGCCTCGCTGACGTGAACCCTCAGGCGTGGTGTTCACGAGTTCCACCACGAGCTCAGGACTGCCGCGCCAGGACTCATCTGTCACGCGCACTTCCGCACACGAGCCCACCGCCCCCGCGGCATCAAGGGCCTCGGCGATCTGGCGCCCACCGAAGGCCGCTCCCGCAGCGCCCAAGGGGACTTCGATCGGCAACACTACGTCGATCGGCGCCGTCTTCTCCCACTTCTCGCCTCGTCCCTCCGAACCCCGCACCTGGTTCCAGGCCAGCGCCCGCACGCGCGCCCGCAAGGTCCATGGCCCCTCGCCCTCAGGCCGCACTCGCAGGCCAATCGCGCATGGGTCCATGCGCCGCTCCCTGCGTACTGTGGCCGCCTCGCTTTCCGGAGCCAGCCGGCCCAACCAGTACACCCCGGCAGGGTCCGCGTCCAGGACGTCGTCCCGATCGCCTCGACCCTCCGCGGTTACCTGGCTGTCGAGCCAGTCCACGAACCGGCTCTGTGCATCCACCGCGTCCTGCGTCACGCCGCCTCCATCGCCAAAAACTCCAGCGTCAGCCGCTTAAGGCGGCAGCTATCCCGCAGACGCTCGAGCAATTTCTTCTCCAGTTGCCGCACCCGCTCACGAGTGCAGCCGAATTCCTTGCCCAGCGCCTCCAGCGTCATGGGATCCTCGCCGTCCAGGCCGAACCGTCCCTCCAACAACCGCGCCAAGCGTGGGTCGGCGTCAGTGAGCATGGCGCCGATCATCCCCAAGATCTGATCCTTCAAGAGCCGCCGAATGATCTCGTCCTCCGGCCGTTCCACCTTGGACGCGAGTACCAGATCGCCGAGCGTGGCACCGCCCTCCTCGTCTACCGGAATATCCAGGTGGATAACCGGGGCGGAGTAGTCCAGCAGTGCGCGGATATTCTCCGGCTTCTCCCCCAACCCCTCGGCCAGTTCCACCACGGTGGCGGAGCGCCCATTGCGCTCCTCGAAACGTCGCGCGTACTGCTCCACGCGGCGCAGGTCGTCACGAACATGCACCGGCAAGCGCACCACGGAGCCGGTGTTCGCGATGGCCCGGGTTACCGACTGCCGCACCCACCAACTCGCGTACGTCGAGAACTTGTAACCCATGGTCGGATCGAACTTCTCCGCCGCGCGGTTGAGACCGAGAACCCCTTCCTGGATCAAGTCATCCAGTTCCAGGTCGCCAGCACTCGGCAGGTAGCGCCTCGCGATGTCGATAGCAAGGCGTACGTTGTGCCGGACCAGTGTCTTGCGAGCTTCCTCGCCGTCACGAATCAGCTCAGCCACATCACCGGACGCCTCACAGTCGGCCGCGGGCTCTTCCGTCCTCAGAGACTCCTCCGCCCGCAGCCCCATCTGGATGCGTCGCCCCAGCGCCACCTCTTCCTCGGCCGCCAGGATCCGATGCCGTCCCAGCCGCCCCGGGTAGGCGTCCGACTGTTCTCGACCGCTGAAGCCCGTGGGCCTGGCGTCCGCCTCGGCTCCGCCACTGGCCAAAGCGTTGTTCTGCGGTTCTTCGCTCAGCACCCCGTGCTCACGCAGGACGGCCAGGACACGGCCCAACCGCTGTGGATCAATACCCCGGCGGCTGGCCACCTGCACTACGTGAGCGCGCTCAAGTCGGCCAAGGCGCTCACTGTCCTCCAGCAACGCCTCAACGCAGGCTTCGATCACGTCTTCCACGCTGAAGACGCCCTCCCCTGAAATCAAAAACGAGTTTCCTGGACGCCGAGCGATGCTGTTCCCCGCCCCCTCGACCCAGTGGAAGAAAGCTAGGACCGCAGATCTACCGAGCGCAAGCGGAAGTTCAATTTATGGCTACTCAACCCCTTTTAAGGCCGACTGCCGGAATGCTTCCCAGGAAGGCCAATATGAGAGTTAGGCCCGACTCGTTGACTCGCCGCCTCCGGGCCGCTACATTTGCCGCACAGGCTGAAACTCGATCTTAGATCATGTGTTCGAGGAGTGCCGCATCAGCGGCTGGCAACCTCGCCTTGTACGCGCTCGCAGGCCGCTCGTCGCACACAGAATTCCTTGTGCACTGGCGCATGCACTTTCTGATGTCCCGCTATCACGCGGTGAGAGAATTCGCGGTCGGCGTCTACCGAGTCCAATCATCGTGGGCGGACCCTGAGGCTCCTCTCAAAGGGCGGCAGGTGGACGACTCATGTGAGCCAGCACCGCAGAATAAGGTGGCCCCTGCAGCCGTTCGGAGACGATGCTGGGAGCCATCTGGGAGCCAACCCGCTCCCCGAGCCCCTTCGAGCCTACGCGAGACCAACCGTTCCCCCGCGCCTGACCTGCGGAAATGTCGTCGCTGCTGGCAGGCTCACCAACCGAACCTCGTTCGGGACGAAGAGGTCGTGGGTTCAAATCCCGCCACCCCGACGCCGTAGTAGCAGATCAGGCAGGTACTGGATTCAGTGCCTGCCTGATCTGTTTCTGTCTGCGTGACTAACGCTTCCCGCCTGTCTACGACCGCCGCTCTTGCGTACCGAAGATGCCCCCTTCAGAAAGACGTGGTCCCAGGTGAGGGCCCGCAGTTCCTCGGTGCGGGCCCCGGTCAGCAGGGCGACGACGATGTACGCGTACATCGAGGTTCCCTCGGCGCTCCTGAGCACGGCCTCGGCCTGGGCGAAGGTGAGCACCTTCGAGGAACGCCCCGCTTGCCCCTGGGTCCCGGCGTCGTATCCCCGCGAGGCGAGAGCGACGGTGGCGTCCGCCTTCACCGACTGTGAGTCCACGACCGCCGCACTCGGCTCCTCTTTGCGGCCCTCAGCCCTGCGGACGGCCTCGCGCAGCCGGTCGTGCAACTCGGCCACCAGCCCCGCATCCCGCCGGCGGGCGAAGAAGGCATACACCCGCGGCCAGGGCGGAAAGTCGGACGGCATCGCGCGCCACTTGATGCCGTTGTCGACGAGGTAGCGCACGGCGTCGATCATCTGCCGGTGGCAGTAGCCCTCCGGACGGCAGCCCCGGCCCGCCAGCCACCCCGGTACCGGCAGCAGATCCCGTACCGACGCCCACTCGGCATCGCTCATGTCCGAGCCGTACCGGGGCCGGCGCTCCGGCCGGTCGGCCGCATTCCCGAACTGATGGGCGAGACAGCCACACCCAGGAGTGGACCGACTGGACCCGGCAACCACGACCACGCGACACTTCGACAACAGGGCCTCTTGCTCCTCGCTGGACTCGACAACCGCGAGCTACCAAGAGGCCCTTCCTTCATGCCTGCACGGACACCGCGAGCCCTCCTCATCCAAGAGCTGGCGAAGATCAGCGATTGGAATCTCCGGAACTGCGGTGTAAAACCAGAGATTCCCACCAAGAGATAATGGATCGGCGCACGATGTAAGCGAATATATGAATTCGCATCGGGAGTGCATCACCCCACCAGCCAGCTCGACCAGACGACACACAGGCGATGGGTGGATCCACGCCCGAAGCAGCCCGTCCAAGGCGTAGTCGAGCGACTACGGCGATTGCGCCCTCAGGCGACATCAACTCCTGGCAAGCGGTTCAGTCGCACCACAAATGCACCAGATCAAGCGGGGAACAGCGGGGGACCACGATGAAGGCAGCACATCCCAGAAGCACCAGGAAACAACCGTTCACCCAGGTCGGCGGCCTGGGGGTGCCGGGCGCAGTGATTGCGTCGGCTCCTGTGTGTGCCCGGCGACCGGCTAGCTGTACGACAGCGACCCCGCGGGCCTGCGAGTCGCCCGGACCGTACCCTGCCGGCGCTGATGTCCGCGGGGGCGTTCGTGGTCAATTTTCTCGCCGGTTCCGGCGAGGCAGCCTCGCAAGCCTTCACGGGCAAGGGCCAGGACGAATTCTCCGCCGTGAACGGGATCCCTTCGGAGGTGGCCCAGGGGCCCCGATCCTCTCCGACATGGCGCTTTCTTACGCGGAATGCCGCACGGTGCAGAGCCGCGAGGCAGGAGGTCACCGGCTCTTCATCGCCCAGGTCGACGGAGGCGTGGTGCACACGCGTGATCCCCTGCTGTGCTGCAAGGGCGAATACAGCACCTGGCCCCGCCTCGCCGTGGCCGGGGTCTGATACAGGGCGAGGGCGCGCAGGGCGGCCCCCGTCCTGTATCAGGAGGCTCATTCACGTCAGTGCGTCTTCGGCATGCCGAAGCGGAATGCCGCGAAGTCGTCCGGATACTGGCGCGCCTTGCGGGTGTTGAGCCACAGGCGCAGCAGATCACGGCGGCGGCCCGGCTGGTCCTCGAACGCCGTACGGCCGTGCACCACAAGGTTGTTGTTCAGCAACTGGATGTCGCCCGGCTGGAGCTTCATCGAGATCTGGTGCTCGTCCATGGCACCGATCTCCTGGAAGAGCCGGAGGGCGTACCGCTCGATGTCACTGAGCGGAATCCCGGACCGCGCGGTGGCCGACTCGATGTACTGCGCCATGTAGAAGCGGCAGCTGAGCTGGTCGTTGAAGTAGCCGTACACGGCGTTGCGGTAGTACGGCACCTCGTCGGTCGCCTCTTCGGCCCGTCGGTCGTAGACGAAGCCACGGTAGTAGATGCCGAGTAGCTCACGATGGTGGGCGAGCAGGTAGTTGTAGATCGTCATGGAGCTGGCCAGCGTGCTGACTCCGCCGTGTCCCGCGTTGCGCAGGCACAGCAGGCCCACAATGTCGGCGCTGTCGGTGTGGAAAGGCAGCGCGGAACGGGTCCGGTAGGCCCGGGTCACGGTGTTCGGGTCGTCGAGGTCGCCCTCCGAGTAGTCCTTGACATGGGCCATCAGATCGCCGGCCGCATTCTGTGACACCGGTACGCCGAGGTGAAGCCCGACGCCCCAGTAGATCACCTTGGCATCCTCCACCGACCACTTGTCGACCGGAAGACCGCGCACCACACTGAATCCGCGGCCGAACTCCAGTTCGTCCACGATCGCTTCGAGCCGCCTGCCGAGAGTGGGCAGTGGAAAGTCGTCCACGGAGAGTTTCGCGAGCGGCTCTCCGCGCTCCTTCGCGGTACCCAAGGCGCTCTCCAGTTCAGCGATTTCCCGCTCGTCGAGGACCTCCGTCCAGGAGCTCGAATCGGTAAAGTCGCTCGCCTGCCAGACTCCAGGTCCGGTGACCGGTTCGGTGCGTATGAAGTGGTTGGAATTCGGGGACAAAAGATCTCTCCGATCTCGTAATGCGGCGGTTCACGCCGACTGCGCAACTTCCCGCGCGACCGTACGGTTTGAACACAGGTCGATCATGGTGGTAACCGACCTGAACGTCAAAGCTACAGAAGGGTGTTGATGCTCCATCAGGGCAGCGGGTAGGGTGCCGATGTCCTACCTCAGGCGTGCGCAGTCCGACCCACCCGACCATCAATTCCCGAGCTGTAGCGACGTTGTCTCACAATCTTGGTTTCACCACGAAGACAGTCCGTGTCAACTCCGGGCACACATAGCCCGACCTCACCCGATGCGGTGAACTCGCCCTGGCCTGCCGCGGGTCGGCACCGGCCCATCACGGAGAGACAGTGATCATGCCCCCCCGACGGATTCCTGCCCTCACCCTCAGCGCTGCCCTGGTCACGGTCACGCTGGCCGGCTGCGGATCGGGTGTCGACCGGCACTCCACCGACGCTCTCACCGTCGGGCTGGTGGCCGAGCCCGCGACGCTGGACTTCTCCACCACGGACGGCGCGGCGATCCCGCAGGCGTTGCTGGGCAACGTGTACGAGGGCCTGGTCCGGATCGATCAGCAGGGCCGAATACAGCCGGGGCTGGCGAAGAGCTACGACCGCAGCGCCGACGGTCGCACCTACACCTTCCACCTGCGCAATAACGTGAAGTTCACCAACGGGAAGGCCTTCACGGCGGACGACGCCGTCTTCTCCATCAATCGCGTCCGGACGGTCTGGAAGCTGAAGATCGCCCAGCAGATGGACGACGTACGCAGCGCGACGAAGGTGGACGCCGACACCGTCAAGGTCACGCTGAAGCGCCCCAGCAACAACTGGCTGTACTCGATGACCACGCGCATCGGCGCGATGTACAGCCGAGACGGGGTGTCGGACCTGAAGGAACACCCGGTGGGTACCGGGCCCTTCGAGGTGGAGAGCTGGCAGCGCGGCGACAGCCTGGTCCTCAAGCGCAACGCCGGTTACTGGGGCGCCAAGCCCGCGCTGGGCACGGTGACCCTGAAGTACTTCAAGGACTCCGGGGCCCTGAACAACGCGATGCTCGCCGGGGACATCAACGTCCTGGGCGCCGTGCAGGCCCCCGAGACGCTGTCGCTGTTCAAGGACAAGAGCCGATTCCAGGTCATCGACGGATCCTCGACCTCGGAAGTCGTACTGTCGATGAATAACTCCCGCAAGCCCTTCCAGGACAAGCGGGTCCGCCAGGCCGTGCGGTACGCCATCGACCACGAGGCGCTGCTGAAGACCACCCGCGCCGGCCGCGGCACGCTGATCGGCTCCCAGGAGTCCCCGAGCGACCCCTGGTACGCGGGCGCGTCCAACCGCTACCCGTACGACCCGGCGAAGGCCAAGCGGCTGCTGAAGGAGGCCGGGGCGGAGGGCACCAGCATCCGGATGCGGATTCCCAACCTGCCCTACGCCGTCAGCGCGGCCCAGGTCGTCCAGGACCAGCTGGCTCAGGTAGGTCTCAAGGTGCGGATCGAACCCCTGGAGTTCCCGGCCCGCTGGCTGTCGGAGGTCTTCGACAAGGCCGACTACGACATGTCGATCATCGCCCAGGCCGAACCCCGCGACCAGTGGATCTTCGCCGACCCGCACTACTACTTCCGCTACGACAACCCCGCCTACGCCCGGCTGCTCCAGGAGGCCGACGCCGGGTCGCCGCAGGAGGCTTCCGCGGACTACCGTCAGGCGCTGAAGCTGCTGTCCCAGGACTCCGCCGCCGACTGGCTCTACCTCATGCCGAACCTGATGGTGGCGGACAAGAGCCTGCAGGGCCTGCCGGTCAACCAGGTCGGCGAGGGACTGGAGTTCGCGGGCGTGCGGTGGTCCGGGAAGTGAGCCACCGCGTCCGCAGCGCCGACGGTTGCGGTGCCGTATGAGCCACGTCGTGCGCAGGACTGCGACCCTGCTCGTCAGCGTGGTGGTGGCCAGCTTCGTGGTATTCGCCCTCCTCGCCGTACTGCCAGGCAACGCGGCGGAGGTCGCGCTGGGCACCAACGCCACTCCTGCGGCCGTGGCCAGGCTGAGCCGGGAGTTCGGCACGGACCGGCCGTTGCTGGTGCAGTACGCCGACTGGGCCCAGGGCCTCCTGCACGGTGACTTCGGCACCTCGTACGTGACGCACGAGGCGATCGGCCCGCGGATCGCGGATCGCTTCGCGGTGACGGCCTGGCTCGTGGCGGGCGGCATGCTGGTGGCCCTGCTGCTCGCGCTGCCCGCGGGTGTGCTCGCGGCCGCCTGGCACCGCACCGGACGCGGGGCCCTGCTGTCAGGCCTCAGCCAGGTCGGTATCGCCGTACCCGCCTTCCTCGCGGGCATCCTGCTCGTCTACGCCTTCGCGGTACGCGCCGGCGCCCTGCCGGCCGGAGGGTACACACCGCTCGCCGAGGATCCCCAGGACTGGGCCCGGCATCTGGTGCTGCCCTGGTTGTCACTCGGCTTGGTCCAGGGCGCGGTGCTCACGCGCTACGTACGCTCCGCCCTGCTGTCCGTGCAGCGTCAGGACTTCATGCGCACCGCACGCGCCAAGGGGGTGCGCCGGTGGGCCGCGCTGTGCCGGCACGGGCTGCCCAACGCCGCCATCCCCGTGGTCACCGTCCTGGGCCTGCAACTGTCGAATCTCTTGGTCGGGGCGATCGTCGTCGAGCATGTCTTCGTCATCCCCGGCCTCGGCGATCTGCTGTTGCGCGGTGTGCAAGACCGCGACCTGCTGCTCGTGCAGGGCGTGGTGGTCGTTCTCGTTGTTGCGGTGCTTGTGGTGAATCTGGTGACTGACCTGCTCTATCGCGTGCTCGACCCCCGTCTGCGGAGCCGCTGATGAGATTCCGGGCAACTCTGGTGACCGGCTGCCTGATCGTCGCTCTCGTGCTCGCGGTGGCCGCCGTCTCCATGGTGTGGACTCCGTACGATCCCAACCACGTGGACGCCGCCCGGCAACTCGCCGGCGCGGGCGGTGAACACCTGTTGGGGACCGACCAGTTCGGCCGTGACGTGGCCAGCCGTCTGATGGTGGGTGCCCGCATCACCGTCTTCGCCGGTGTCGTCGCCGTGGGCATTGCGCTGCTGGCCGGGGTACCCATGGGCGTGGTCGCCGGGATGACAGGCGGCTGGCTCAGCACCGTCATCATGCGCGTGAGCGACTTCCTCCTGGCCTTCCCCGCCCTGCTGCTGGCCATCATGCTGGCGGCCGTCTACGGCTCCGGCACGCTGACCGCGATGGTGGCGATCGGGATCGCCTCGGCCCCGGGTTTCGCCCGGGTCAGCAGGGCCGCGACGCTGCGCGTCATGACCGCGGAGTACATCGACGCGGCACGGCTGGCCAAGCGCGGCCGCCTGGCGATCGCCCTGCGGCACGTGCTGCCGAACATCGCGGACATCGTCATCGTGCAGGCGTCCGTGTCGTTCTCCACCGCAATCCTGGCCGAGGCGGCCCTGTCCTACCTCGGGCTCGGCACGACGCCTCCGACCCCCTCCTGGGGACGGATGCTCCAGGAGTCACAGGATCTGCTCTTCTCCACGCCCCAGCTCTCCCTGTGGCCTGGGCTCGCTGTCGCGGCCACCGTGCTGGGGCTCAACCTCCTCGGCGACGGTCTGCGTGACCGCGTGGACCCTGCTCTCGAAGGAGTGCGATGAGCCCCGGCGAGCCCCTGCTCGAAGTGACGAACCTGACGGTCGACTCAGGTTCGGCGCAGTTGGTGCGCGGTATCGGCTTCACTGTGGCGCGCGGCGAACGGGTCGGTGTCATCGGCGAATCCGGTTCGGGCAAGTCCCTCACCGCACTGGCCTGCCTGGGGTTGCTCGACGACGGGTTGCGGCCGGGCGGGAGCGTGCGCCTCGCGGGCGTGGAGTTCGACCTGCTGGGCGCCTCCGACCGGCAGCTGTCCGCGATCCGCGGCAAGCGCATCGGCATGGTCTTCCAGGATCCGATGGCCGCCCTCAACCCCGTGCAGAAGGTCGGCTCGCAGATCACCGAGGGGATGCGCCTGCACGGCACCCGGCCCACACGCCGGGTCGCCGACGAAGCGGCCGTGGAACTCCTCGACCGGCTGCGGCTGCCCGCCCCCCTGCAGGCGGCCCGCTCCTTCCCGCACCAGCTCTCCGGCGGCCAGCGCCAGCGCGGCGTCCTCGGTATAGCCCTCTCCAACGACCCCGACCTGCTGATCTGCGACGAGCCGACCACCGCCCTCGATGTGACCGTGCAGAAGGAGATCACCGACCTGATCGTCGGCCATTGCGAGGAGCGGGGCACCGCGGCGCTGTTCATCAGCCACGACCTCGCACTCGTGTCGTCCGTGTGCCACCGTGTCCTGGTCATGTACGGCGGCCGGATCGTGGAGAGCGGGTCTGCCGACCGGGTGCTGTCGGCACCGAAGCACCCCTACACCCGGGCCCTTCTCGCCGCTTGTGATCTGACGCCCGGTTCCCGCGCCCGCGCCATCCCGGGCGCCGTCCCCGCACCCAAGGACCTGCCGGCCGGCTGCGGTTTCAGCAACCGCTGCGCGTACGCTGACGAGCAGTGTGCCGCTCCGCCTGAGCCGACCGGCGAGAAACCGGACGACACGGTCGCCTGCTGGCACCACGACGCACTGCCCTCCTGGCCGTCCGCCGCCGAGTCCCCAGACCGGGACCGTACGGAGCCGGCCCACTTCGGGAAGGCCGTGGACAGCGAACTGCTGCTGTCCACGCAAGGCCTCACCCGGCGCTACCAGGGGCGCCGTACGGGCCTCTTCGGCAAGCGCCCGACCATCAGGGCCCTCGAACCAATCGATCTCGACCTGCGTGCGGGACAGCGGGTCGGGGTGGTCGGTGAGTCGGGGGCCGGAAAGTCGACTCTGCTGCGGCTGCTGGCCGGTCTGGACCGCCCGAGCGACGGCGGCGTGCGCTACTTTGGGCGCGCCGACGGGCCCAGCGGCGGGGCCGGTTCCAGACTGCAGGTGGTCTTTCAGGACCCCATGGGCTCGCTCGACCCCCGGCTTCGGGTGCGGGAAATCATCGCCGAGCCCCTGCCCGCCCGCCGCTCCGCGGCCGCGCGGGAGCGGGTGTCCGAACTGCTGATGGCCGTCGGACTTCCCGAAGAGGCCGGCGAGCGCTATCCGCATCAGCTCTCCGGCGGCCAGCGCCAGCGCATCGCCATCGCGCGGGCGCTGGCTCCGGAGCCCGCCGTCCTGCTCGCCGACGAACCCGTCAGCGCGCTGGACGTCTCGGTACGCGCCGAAGTCCTCGACCTGCTGC
This sequence comes from Streptomyces sp. NPDC001056, assembly GCF_053598955.1. Classification (NCBI taxonomy): domain Bacteria; kingdom Bacillati; phylum Actinomycetota; class Actinomycetes; order Kitasatosporales; family Streptomycetaceae; genus Streptomyces; species Streptomyces sp. NPDC001056. The sequence goes on from NZ_JBSFLI010000001.1 coordinate 44,357, forward strand.
GCACGGCCACGACCGAGCGACAAATGGCACTGTGTGTCATCTCGCACGACCTCGGTGTCATCCGCTATCTGTGCGACACGGTGCTGGTGCTGCGGGACGGCAGGCTGGTCGAGAGCGGCACGGTGGAGTCGGTGTGGGAGGCACCACGGCACCCGTACACGAAGCAGCTCCTCGGCGCCATACCGAGGATGAGGTACTGAAGACCGGCGGCCCGGCCCCGTCCGCTCAACTGCGGCGTGCCGCACGGGACATCCAGGCCGCGACCGCCGCGCCCGAGACGTTGTGCCACACGGAGAAGATGGCTGCGGGCAGAGCCGCCGCCGGACTGAAGTGGGCGGTGGCGAGCGAGGCCGCGAGGCCGGAGTTCTGCATGCCGACCTCGAACGCCATGGCCCGGCTCGCCGGCCGGCTGAGGCGCGCCAGCTTCCCGGCGGCGTAACCGAGCAGCAGGCCGAGGCCGTTGTGCAGCACCACTGCGAGGAACACCAGGGCGGCCGCGTCCTTGATGCGAGCGGCGCTGCCCGAGATGACGACGAGCACGATGACGGCGACGGCGGCGGCGGAGAGCCAGGGAAGCAGCCACAGGACCCGGTCCACGTAACGGCCGACGGCCAGCCGTACGGCCAAGCCGGCGAGGACCGGGACCAGCACCGTCTTGAGGATGTCCACCACCATGGAACCGGCGTCGACCGAGAGGAACTTCCCGGCGAGCAGTAGCGTGAGGGGCGGCGTCACCAGCGGTGCGACCACCGTGGAGACGGTCGCTACCGAGACGGACAGCGCGACGTCTCCCCGGGCCAGGTAGGTGATCACGTTCGACGCCGTACCGCTCGGGGCGCAACCGACGAGGATGACACCGGCCGCCAGCTGAGGGGGCAGATCCAGCAGCGTCGCGACCAGCCAGCCCAGGCCGGGCATGATGACGTAGTGGGCGACCAGGCCCAGCCCCACAGGCCAGGGGCGTCTGGCGATCGCGGTGAAGTCCGGCGGCGTCAGGGTCAGGCCCATGAGGAACATCACCACGCCCAGCATCCACGGCACGGCGGGCGCCCAGCCCGTGAAGTGCGCCGGCCAGAGCAGCCCGATCACACCGGCCGCGACCACCAGAAGGGGGAAGAGGACGACGGCACGTCGTGCCGCCCGGTCGGCGGACGGAACGTCAGCGGGAGGGGAGGGGACGTCCGGGGTGGTCGGCGTCTCGGGTAACGAAGAGAGCTCATCACCGGAAACGCTCTGGTGCTCGCTAGGCATGACCGGCACCCTAGCCCGTAGCCGACGTGGCCGAGTGGTCACCGAAACATTTGACGGTCGAGGGGGGCGCCGGCAGGACCCGGCCGAGCGGGGTCGCGGCAGCGGGCAGGCGGACGCCGACCGAGATGTGGACCGCGAGGATGTGGCTCGAACAGGACTCCGTTGCCCCTGCCGCTCCCGTGCCTGCCGGTGTCCGGAGTTCTCGTAGTCATGGCGGCAGCCCGCGTCCCGGGCGGTGCGCTGGTTGCCGTAGGCCGGGGGTGCCACCGACATCCTTCAAGGCCCGTGCCAGTGCAGCAGGTTCCAGGCGCATCGAGCGTGGATGACGCCCTGGCCGCCATGGGCGGATTCTCCGGTTGCCCGGCCGGCGCTGCACCCTTCTTCGTGTGCTGCCGCAACGGTGCCCTTCCGGGCGACTCTCGTCAGCGTCGACGCAACCATGGCCTGGCTCGCAGGACGCTGACGACCGCACGGAGCGGCGGTCCGTCAAGGGGTGCGGGCCGCCGCGGTCAGGCCGCGTGATCACGGGGTGCCTGAAGCACTGCCCCCGTAATAGCCCCCCGTGGGGTCGTCCGTGCGGTGTGGAGGTCAGGCGGTGTCGCGTTGGTCGAAGTGGCTGTCCCGGCCGTTCTGCCGTACCAGTCGGCCCGTACGGGCGGCTTCGGTTCGGGGGAGGAGGGTCCAGGTGCCGTCGGGGCGGTGGACGGCGGTGGAGTGCCAGGGGGTGGTCCAGATGTCCGGCGCGTCGAGGAGGCGGATGCCGAACTTCGGGGCGCCGATGGGCTGGGGGTGGATGGAGAGGCGTACGGCGCGGGGATGGTGGGCGGCGATCAGGGCGCCCCAGGCGCGGCTGCGCTGGATGACGCCGTAGGCGCGTTGCCGGCAGGTTCGTTGGAGGGCGGAGCGGGTGCCGGACCAGTCCGCGGTGTCCTCGACGAGGAAGCGGGTGATGCCGCGGTAGAGGGCGAGGGCGTGGTCGTCGGTGCGGAACGCGGCGCGCAGGGCGTCCACGGTGGGGGCGTAACGCTCGTGGACGTGGGCGCGTTTGGCGTCGTGCGGGAGGTCGCCGAGCGCGTCGCGCAGGTCGAAGACGGAGAGTCTCTCCAGGCCCAGTTGCCGTATCTGCAGGCGCAGGTCGTCGGCGTAGGCGTCGATGTGTTCGTCGGGAACCCCGATGAGGTCGGCGAAGACGTGGCCGTCGGAGCAGATGATCACGCGGGCGCCCGGCGGGTAGACGCGCTCGATCTCCGCGCACAGGGTGTCCAGGAAGGTGAGGGAGAGACGTTCGCCCTGGTCGGGGAGGTGACCGAGGACCTTGGCGGGGTTGGGGGACTTGCAGGGAAAGCCGGGCAGCGCGAAGACGACCGGGGCGCCGTCGCGCACGAAGGCGGCGATGCGGCGCAGCTGGTGGGGGAACGCTTCCGCGGGGGCGGGAGCGGCGGCGCGGTCGGAGGTGCGGTGATGGGGCAGGAGCAGGCCGAGGATCTCGGCGCCGACGCGGGTGGCGAGGGTGTCCGGCGCGGTCGTCAGTGGCATGTCGTTCCTCCTGGGGTTCGGGGGCACGTCGGCATGGCGCCGCGGCGGGGGTGGTGGCCGGGCGCCGGTGGTCGGCTGGTGGGGGGGCGCCCGGGACCGGGCCGGACGGCGCGTCCGGACCCGGACGGCCGGGAGCCCGGGTCAGAGGCGTCGGTCGTAGCCGACGGGCAGACGGCTGGTGCCGCGGCCGAGGACGGCCGGGATCCACTCGATGTCCTCGTCCCCGGTCGCCAGGTGGAGGCCGGGCAGGCGGGCGAGGAGGGTGCCGAGGGCGACCTGGAGTTCGGCGCGGGCGAGGGCCGAGCCGGGGCAGAAGTGGATGCCGTGGCCGAAGGCGAGATGCGGGTTGGGGGTGCGGTCGAGGTCGAGGGTGTCGGGGTCGGGGAAGCGGCGCGGGTCCCGGTTGGCGGCGCACAGGGAGACGATCACCGAGTCGCCGGCCGGGACCCGCGTGCCGTGCAGGTCGCTGTCCTGGTCGAAGAAGCGCCAGGTGGTCAGCTCGAAAGCGCTGTCGTAGCGCAGGAGTTCCTCGACCGCGCGCGGCAGCAGGTCCGGCTCGGCGCGCAGCCGGGCGAGCTGGCCGGGGTTGCGGAAGAGGGCGATCAGGGCGGTGGTGATCTGGTTGGTGACCGGTTCCTGGCCCGCGACGAGGAGCTGGAAGATCATCGAGTCCAGTTCCTCCGGGGAGAGTTCGCCCCGGTCGCGCGCCGCGACCAGGCGACCGAGCAGGCCGTCGTCCCGGTGTGCCCGCTTGTGGGCGACGACGTCGGCGATGTAGCGCTGCAGGCCGTGCAGCCGGGCCTCGTACCGCGGCCGTCCCGGGTCCGTGGGGCCGACCGGCTGGACGACCTTCCCCCAGTCGCGGTCGAAGCGGGCCGCCAGCTCCTGCGGAAGACCGATGACCTCGGCCAGGACCTGGAAGGGGAACGAGGCCGCGAAGCCGCTCACGAGGTCGGCGGGACCGTGCTCGGGCAAGGCGTCGATCAGCGCGTCCGCCAGTTCCTGGAACCGGGGGCGCAGACGCTCGATCCGGCGGGGGGTGAAGGCGTCGGTGACGAAGCGCCGCATGCGGGTGTGCCGCGGCGGGTCCTGGTGCAGCAGGTGGACCTGGAGCTGTGAGTGCTGGGGCTCCGGCATGATCGAGGCGCGGGCGCGCCAGCGGTCGTTGCCGCGGTCGTGGTTCTTGCCCAGGCGGTCGTCGTTCAGCGCGGCGTGCGCGGCGTCGTAGCCGGTGACGAGCCAGGCTCGGACTCCGCTGGGGAAGAGGACCCGGTGGACGGGGCCCGCCTCGCGCATCCGCCGGTACAGCGGGTAGGGGTCGGCCTTGTAGGGGCAGCCCGTCAGCGGGACCGGCTCGGGGAGCGCCTGCTCCGCCCGGTTCGGCGGGGGTTCCTGGATGGTCATGTGAGGGCTCCTCAGAGGACGAGTTCGGGCCGGTAGTGGTCCAGCCACAGCGCGAGGTCGACGACGCGTTCGAGGCGCAGGCGCTGGCCCCACTCCAGCCGGTCGGGCGGGGTGTCGAGGCAGGGTCTGATGCGGGTCTCGTCGGCGATCGCGCACACCCCTTCGGCGGACAGCGCGTCGCGGGCCATGTCCTGCAGGCCGCGGTTGTAGTCGGGGTGGTGGGTGGCCGGGTAGTGGTTCTTCGGGCGGCGCAGCACCGAGTCCGGGGCGAGACCGGAACCCATCGCCCGCAGCAGGCTCTTCTCCCGGCCGTCGAAGCTCTTCAGGGCCCAGGGCGTGGCGAAGGCGTACTCCACGAGCCGGTGGTCGCAGTACGGCACGCGCACCTCCAGGCCCTGCGCCATGCTGAGGCGGTCCTTGCGGTGCAGGAGCTGGCGCAGCCAGCGGGTCAGGGACAGGTGCTGCATCTCGCGCTGCCGGTGCTCGGCGGGTGTCTCGTCCTCGTGGTGCGGTACGGCGGCCAGCGCGGTGCGGTACGTGTCGTCGCGGAACTCGCCGATCCGCAGGTCGAGTTCCGGATTCATGGGCATGGCCGCCTCGTCGCCGGTGACCAGCAGCCACGGGAAGGTGCGGGCGGCGAGCGCAGCGGGGTGGTGGAACCACGGGTAGCCGCCGAAGACCTCGTCGGCCGCCTCGCCGGACAGCACGACGGTGGAGTGCCGCCGTATCTCGCCGAAGAGCAGGTACAGGGAGGTGTCCATGTCGCCGACGCCGATCGGCGCGTCGCGGGCCACGACGACGGCTCGGCGGTGCCCGGGGTCGAGCAGGGCACGCGGATCGAGTACGACCGTGCTGTGGTCGGTGCCGATGAAGGCGCCGGCCTCGGTGGCGAACGGGGTGTCGTGACCGGTGCGCAGCACGTCGCCGGTGAACTGCTCGGCCTGGTCGCTGTAGTCGACGGCGTACGAGCGGATCCGCGCGCCGGGGCCTTCCCGCAGCCGGAGTTCGTCGGCGAGCAGGGCGGTCAGGACCGTGGAGTCGATGCCGCCCGACAGCAGGCTGCACAGGGGGACGTCGGCCTCCAGCCGGCTGCGTGCCGCCGCGCCGACCAGGGCGCGGACCCGCTCCACGGCGGTGTCCCGGTCGTCCTCGTGGGCCGCGGCCGCCAGCTGCCAGTAGCGGCGTTCGCGGATGCCGTCACGGTCCAGGACGAGCACGCCGCCGGGCTCGACCTCGCGTATCCCGGACCACACCGTCGGTCCGGTGTTGAACAACAGGCTGTACGCCTCCCGCAGTCCGTCCGCGTCCACCCGGGGCCGTATCTCCGGGTGCGCGAAGAGGGCCTTGGGCTCGGAGGCGAAGGCCAGCCCGCCGCCGACCGCCGCCCAGTACAGCGGCTTGACGCCGAGGCGGTCCCGGACCAGCACCAGCCGCTGGGCGCGCTCGTCCCAGACGGCGAAGGCGAACATGCCCTCCAGGTGGTCGGCGACGTCCTCGCCCCACTCGGTGTACGCGCGCAGCACGACCTCGGTGTCGCTGCGCGTGCGGAAGTCGTGGCCGCGGGAGCGCAGTTCGGCCCGCAGCTCGTGGTGGTTGTAGACCTCGCCGCCGTAGGTGAGCACGGTGGACGGCCGGTCGGGCCGGTCCGTCATCGGCTGCGCGCCGCCCGCGAGGTCGATGACGGCCAGGCGGCGGTGCCCGATCGCGGTGTGCTCGCCGAGCCAGCAGCCGCCCGCGTCGGGGCCGCGCGAGGTGAGTGTGGCGGTCATGGCCTCGATGACCTGGGACTGCGTGCGGGCGTCGTGGTGGAAGGACACCCAGCCGGTGATTCCGCACATGGGGACGGCTCCTCGTTCAGCGGTCGTGGGCGGCGGTCGCCGCGTCGGCGGTCGCCGCGTCGGCGGTCTTCGCGTCGGCGGTCGCCGCGTCGGCGGTCGCCGCGTCGGCGGTCGCCGCGTCGGCGGTCGCCGCGTCGGCGGTCTTCGCGGACGCGGGCTCGGGCCCGCGTCCGCGTGGTGCGAGCAGGGGGACGGCGAGGCAGGCGGCGCCGGCCGCCAGGGCCAGCCCGGCCGTCGGGCCGTGGTCGCCCGCGGCCAGTCCCCAGGCGGCGGTGGCCAGGGCCGGGCCGAGGGTGAAGCCGAGGCTGCGGGCCAGCTGGACGGACGACCCCACGGTGGCGGTGCGCCCCGGTGGGGCGGCGCCCATCACCAGGGCCTGGGCGGGCCCGCCGTTCAGGCCCATGCCGAGGCCGGCCAGCGCCAGCCGCCAGGCGACCTGCGACGGCGCCCACTCCTGCCCCAGCGGGACGAGCAGCAGCAGGCCGACGGCGGTCAGCGCGGCGCCGGTGACCGCGACGGGCCGGGCCCCGTACCGGTCGGCGAGACGGCCGCCGAGCGGACCGGCCAGTCCCATGCCGAGGGGGAAGGCGAGCATGGTCAGACCGGTCGTGGTGGCGCTGACGCCGTCGTCGCGCCGGAGGTGCAGGGCGACGACGTAGTGCATCGCGGCGAAGCCCGCCGCGAGCGCCAGCACCGCCGCGTGCGCCCGGAGCAGCCCCGCCGCCCGCAGCACGCCGGCCACCGGACGGCCGCCCGGCCCCCGCAGCCACCACCACAGCACCGGCACGGCGGCCGGCGCGAGCATCAGCCAGCGCGGGTCGTCCGGTGCCAGGGTCAGCGCCAGGAGCAGGGCGGCCACCCCGGAGCCGACCAGCGCCGCGTCCGCCGCGGACCGCCGGTCGGGCAGACGCGGGCCGCCGTCCGCGGGCATCGTCAGCCACGCCACGATCAGGGCGAGCAGACAGAAAGGGATCTTGACGAGGAAGACGGAGCGCCAGCCCAGGTGGTCCAGCAGCAGCCCGCCCACCGCCGGTCCGGTCACCGCGCCCAGGGGGCCCAGTGTCGCGGGCACGCTCATGGCCCGCCCGCGCAGCTCCGGCCGCACCGAGCCGAGGGCGAGGACCGGCATCAGCACGAAGAGGGCGGCGCCGAACGCGCCCTGGGCGAGGCGGGCGGTGATCAGCCAGGCCACCCAGGGCGCGGCGGCCGCGAGCGCGCTGCACAGGCCGAAGCCCGCGGTCGCGAACAGTACGGCGGAGCGGGTCCCGACGCCGTCCAGCCGGCGCCCCATGGGCAACAGCAGCGCGACCACGGGGAGTTGGTAGCCCAGGACCGCCCACTGGGCGGTGCCGGCCGAGACGTGCAGACCGGCGGCGATGTCCGCCAGGGCCACGTTGACGATGTTCATGTCGAGCATCGCCACGAACGACAGCAGACCGGCCACGGCGACGAGCGGCCAGCGGTCCTCGCCGACGGGTATGTGACCGGATGGTTCCGAACCGGGTCTGTGGCGTGTCACGTGCCGCCCCTCACCGTCGCGGGTGGACTGCCGGACGGCAGCCTCGTCCCACAAGTCGGGAGGGATCGCGGGCGAGTTCCCGGATCTGGCCGGAAATCAGGGCGCCGGGACGGGCCGGCACGGACCCGCGGCGGAGAGGTCGAAGGCGATCAGCGGGTCGCCGGTGAGGGGATGGTCGACGACCGCCGCCCGCACCCCGAACACCTCGGCGATCAGGGCCGGTGTGAGGACCTCGCGGGGCGGCCCGGAGGCGACGACCGCTCCGGCGTGCAGGACGTGCAGGCGGTCGCAGACGGCGGCGGCGGCATTGAGGTCGTGCAGCGACACCAGGGTCGTACGGCTCCGGGCGCGCAGCAGGACGAGCAGTTCCACCTGATGGCGGACGTCGAGGTGGTTGGTCGGCTCGTCCAGCACCAACACGTCCGGGCGCTGCGCGAACGCCCTTGCCAGCAGCACGCGTTGGCGCTCGCCGCCCGACAGGGCGGAGAAGCGGCGGTTCGCGTGCTCCGCCATGCCGGCGTCGGCGAGCGCGCGCGCCACGATGTCCCGGTCGCCGTCGTCCTCCGCGGCGAAGGCCCGTTTGTACGGGTTCCGGCCCATCGCGACGACCTCGCGCACGGTCAGTTCGAAGTCGGCGCCCCGTTCCTGCGGGAGGGCCGCCACGTGCCGCGCCGACTGGACCGGGGTCAGCTCGCGCAGGTCGGTGCCAGCCAGCAGGACCCGCCCGGCGCTGGGCCTCAGATGCCGGTAGACGGTGCGCAGGAGCGTGGACTTGCCGCTGCCGTTCGGGCCGACCAGGCCGGTGATCTCGCCCTCGGCCGCCACCAGGTGAGCGCCCGCGACGACCGTGCGGCCGGCGTAGGCGACGTGCAGGTCCTCGACATCGATCCTCAACTGCCGCTCCCCAGGCGCCGGTCCATCAGGTACAGCAGGGCCGGAGCCCCGAGCAGCGAGGTCACCACGCCCACCGGCAGCTCCTGTGCGTCCATGGCCGTACGGCACACGAGGTCGACCACCACCAGGAGCACCGCGCCGAACAGGGCCGAGACCGGCAGCAGGCGCCGGTGGTCGCCGCCGACGAGCATGCGGCACGCGTGCGGCACCATCAGCGCGACGAAGGCGATCGCACCGGAGACCGCCACCAGGACGCCGGTCAGCACGCTGGCCACCGTGAACAGCTCGCGGCGCAGACGGGTGACGTCGACGCCGAGTCCGGCGGCCGTCTCGTCGCCCATCAGCAGGGCGTTGAGCCCCCGGGCGCGCGCCTGGAGCCACAGCAGGGCGGCGGGGACGACGACGACGGGGGCCGCGAGCATCTGCCAGGTCGCACCGCCGAGGCTGCCCATCAGCCAGAAGAGCACGCCGTGGGTCCGCTGCTCGTCTCCGGCCCGGAGCACCAGGTAGCTGGTGAAGCCGGAGAGGAACTGGCCGATCGCGACCCCGGCCAGCACCAGCCGCAGCGGCGCGAAGCCCCCGCCGCGCCGGGCCACCGCCCACACCAGCGCGAAGGTGGCCAGGGCTCCGGCGAAGGCCGCCCCGGAGATCCCGAGGCCCAGGGCCCCGCCCGCGCCGAGGCCGAGCACGATCGCGGCGACCGCGCCCAGGGAGGCACCGTTGGAGACGCCGAGCAGGTAGGGGTCGGCCAGCGGGTTGCGCACCAGCGCCTGTACGGCCGTTCCGACGACACCGAGGCCGGCGCCGACGAGGGCGGCCAACAAAGCGCGCGGGAGGCGCAGTTGCCACACGATGAGGTCGTCCGTACCGGGGCGTGGTGCCGCGCCGGACAGCCGCCGCCACACCACGCTCCACACCTCGTCCGGCGGGATGGAGGTCGAGCCCAGGGCCACGGCGGCGGTGAGCGAGGCGAGCAGGGTCACAGCCAGGACCGCGGCCAGGAGGCCGGCGGACAGGGTCCCCGGCGCCCTCGCGGCCGCCGCCCTGCGGCGGACCGGCGTGACGGCCACGGTCAGCCGGCCTTGCCCGGGTAGAGGGCCCTGGCGATCTCCTCGACCGTGTCGGCGTTCGCCACTCCCGCGATGGTCGTCCGTTCGGAGCCGATGCGCAGCAGGTGGCCTTCCTTCACCGCCTTGAGGCCCTTGGTGGCCGGGTCGGACTCCAGCCACCGCTCGGCCTCGTCGAACGCCTTCTCGTTCGCCGCCGCGCTGCCCCGGTCGCGGACGCCGAGCTGGATCCAGTCGGGGTTCTTGGCGATGACGTCCTCCCAGCCGACCTGTTCGTGGTCGCCGTCGCAGTCGGCGAAGACGTTGCGGGCTCCGGCCAGGGTGATCACGGCGTTGGCGATCTGGCGGTTGCAGGTGACCGAGGGCTGCTTGGTGCCGGCGTCGTAGTCGAAGAAGAAGAACGTGGGCCGCTCGCTCCGCGGCGTGCCGCCGACCGCCTTCTGGACGGCGGCCACCTTCTCCTTCATCCCCGCGACGAGTGTCCGTGCCCGAGCGGCGGTGCCGGTGACCTCGCCGAGGGTGGTGATGTCGGCCTCGACGGCCGACAGGTCGGTCACCGGGGACCTGCCCTGTGCGGCGCAGGCGGTGGACTTCAGGTAGATGTGCTTGATCCCGGCGGCCTCGAACTCCTCGGCCGTCGGGGCGTCGCCCATCCCGCCGCCGCCCATGCCCCCCATGGAGGCGAAGGTGTCGATGTAGAGGTCGGCACCGGAGCCGAGCAGCTTCTCCTTGGGGATGACGGTCCGGCCGAGCACTTTCACCTTCCGGGCCCGCGCGTCCAGCGCGCCGGGCAGGGTGCCCTTGCCGGGCGGGAAACCGGTGCCGATCACCCGGTCGCCGGCGCCGAGCCGGAGCAGCAGTTCCAGGGCGGAGGCGTTGCTGGTGACGATCTTCTTCGGGGTGCCGGTGAACGTCGTCCTGGCACCCGTGCAGTCGGTGACGGTCACGGGGTGGCCGCCGGCGGCCGAGTCGCCCGACCTCGCCGCGCCGTCTCCGCCGGAGTCCTTCCCCCCGCCGCCGCAGCCCGCCGCCAGCAGGCCGCCGAGCACGACAGCCGCCGTACCGCCCCACACTCGTCGAGAACGCATCGCACAACTCCCGGATCCCTCGGTACGCGGGCGAGCCTCCGTCACCCGCCCCAGAAGTCGGCGCGGACGGCGGTCGAGTTCCCGTTCGGCCGGCGTACGGGTCGTGGCCCCGGTGCCGCCGGAGGGTGCCGGCGCCGGCGTCTTTGCGGCACCGGCACCCTCCTGCCCGTCAGGCCGCCAGCGCGGCGGGCGCGGCCTCCCCCGCCGCCTTGAGGGTGTGGGGGGTGCCCCCGCCCCCGTCTTCCAGCAGCTCCATCAAGGTCGCGCGGGCTCTGGCCACGCGGGAGCGGACGGTGCCGATCGGGCAGTCGCTGACCGCCGCGGCCTCCGCGTACGGCAGGCCGAGCAGTTGCGTGAGGACGAACGCGTCCCGGCGGTCGTCGGGCAGCGAGGCCAGGAGATCGAGCAGGACGACGCCGTCGTCGAAGCCGGGCAGGTCGCACGGCTGGGCCAGCTCGACGGCAAGCTGCCAGTCCGCCACGTCGGTCAGGCGTGGCCGGGCGGCCGCACGGCGATAACTGTCGATCACCGCGCGGCGGGCGATGGACAGCAGCCAGGCCCGCGCCGAGGAACGTCCCTCGAACCGGTGCAGGCTGCCGAGCGCCCGCAGGAACGTGTCCTGCGCCAGGTCGTCCACGGCCTGGGGATCGCCGCACAGATGGGCGACATAGCGCTGCACGTCCCGGTGCAGGGCACCCACGAACTGCTCGACCGCGTCCGCGTCACCGCTCCGGGCGGCCAGCGCCCATGCGGTGATCGACTCGTCGGGTGCCGTCGTCTCGTCGTCGGTGGCGCGTCGGGCGCGTGTCGCGCGCGAGGTGGGCAGGGCAGAGGTAATCACTTGATGTCCTTCTCGGGTCAACCGTGATCCGGACCGGTGGCGCGCAGCGGCGCGCGGTCCGCTGATGTGGGGAGACGGCCCTGCGCCACGAGGGGCTACGACGCCCGCGTGGTCGCACGGCCGTGGCCCGAGGCGCGCGCGGAGAGCCGGGCGGCCTCGGGGAACCTGCTGTCGTCAGGCGACAGCGGTCCCCACCGGCGGACCCCGAGAGGTGATCGCGTGGACGAGGAGGAGGCGCGGCGCCCGGTCCGAGCGGCGGCGCCGCGGACGGACGCGCGGGCGGTCAGGGGTGGCGGGCAGGGCGAGCAGCAGGCGCAGCGGCGCCATCAGCCATCCGGCCGCCGCGCGCAGGATGCGGAAGGCGGCCCGCTCGCCGTACGCCAGCCACAGGCCGCACAGCAGCGCGGCGAACAGGTGGGCGGCGAACATCCCGAACGACGCCGAACCGCCGCCCGTAAAGAGCCCCATGTGATCCATGTGGCTCATGCCCGTGTGGCTCATGCCCGTGTGGCCCATGTCCATGCGGCCCATGTCCATGCGGCTCATGTCCATGTGCCCCATGGAGTCCGTCCGCATCGAGCCCATGCCCGGGGAGGCCGGACCACCGGACGACGCGCGCGTCGACTGGGCGTACGAGAACGCCTCGTGCAGCGCCGTCTGCGCGGCGACCGCGACGGTCACGACCAACGGCAGCCCGCGCTCGCGCCCGGCCAGGCACCAGCCCGTCGCACCGGTCACGGCCAGGCCGGCCACCAGCGCCCAGGCGGGCACGTCGCTGCCGGACATCAGGACGTGGCCCAGGGCGGCGAGCAGCACGCAGACGGCCGCGAACACCGCGGCCCGTATCGTGCGCGCACACCACCCTGCTGTCATGGCGCCTCATCATCGCATCCGGGCTTCGGCCGCCATACGGGGGTACACCGACATATATCCGGTGGAGCAGGAGGAGCAGGAGGAGCAGGACACCGGCCGTCGGGCGGCGGGGGCAGCGCGCGGCGGGGGCCACCACCGGCCGTGACCACCCGCCGGCGGCCCCTGGTCACGAGGGCCGGTCTCCGGGCCGGACCACCACCGCGACGGTCTCGACCGGCGCGCTGCGTTCGAAGTGCAGTGTGAACGGCACGAGGTCGCCCGCCCGCCAGCCGGCCGCGGCCCGCAGGGTCACGTCCACGCCGTGCGGCGACATGGACACCTCGCCGCCGGCGGGGACCGTCACCGCGTCCACGCCCTCCTTGTACGCGGCCGTCTCGCCGGCCATGCGGTGCCGGCCGAGACCGATCTCGCCGGGCGCGGCGACGGACGTCACCTTCACCAGCCGGTCGTCCGCGCCACCGACGTTGGAGACGTCGAAGAAGGCGGCGGTCTCCGTGGTGTTCCCGTACGGCAGGTAGACCCGCCCGGCCGAGACGGTGATCCGCGCCGGGCTGCCCGCCTTCCCGGCCCCGGCCCAGGCGGCCAGGCCGCCCAGGGCGAGGCCGCAGGCGGCCACGGGGGCCAGAGCGGCGGTCAGGGCATCGGTCAGCCGGCGGCGCGACGGCCGCCAGGGGCTCCGCTCGGTCATCGGGTACGCCTCCGTGCGGGCGAGGGCTGCCAGGCGCGCAGCCGCAGGCTGTTGCCGACCACGAGCAGCGAACTGACGGACATGGCGGCCGCGGCGAGCATCGGATCGAGCAGACCGGCCATGGCGAGCGGCACGGTGACGACGTTGTAGCCGAAGGCCCACACGAGGTTGGCCCGGACGGTGCCCAGCGTGCGCCGGGCGAGCCGGACCGCGTCCGCCAGGGCCTCGATGTCGCCCCGGACCAGCGTCACGTCGGCGGCCCCGATGGCCACGTCCGTGCCGCTGCCCATGGCGATGCCGAGGTCGGCACCGGCGAGCGCGGCGGCGTCGTTCACGCCGTCGCCGACGACCGCGACCCGGTGGCCCCGCTCGCGCAGGTCGCGCACGAGGCCGGCCTTGTCCTCGGGCGTGCAGCGCGCGTGCACCTCGTCGATGCCCAGGGCCGCGGCGACCGCCCGGGCGGGGCCCTCACGGTCCCCGGTGGCGAGCACGGGCCGGACCCCGAGGCGCCGCAACCGGTCCACGGCCCGGTAGCTTCCCGGCCGTACGACGTCCCCCACCTCGACCAGGGCCTCGGCCACCCCGTCCACGCGCACCAGGACCGGTGTGTGCGCGGCTGCCTCGGCCACGGACATGGCCCGCGCGAGGGCGCCGGGCAACGTGCCGTCCGGAGCGAGGACTTCGACCAGCCGTCCCTCGACCCGGCCGCTCACGCCCCGGCCGGGCACGGCCTCGAACCCGCTCACCTCCGGCAACGGCTCGCCCACCGCCCGCCGGGCATACGCGGTGACGGCCCGGCCCAGCGGGTGCTCCGACCCCCGCTCGACGGCGCCGGCCAGCCGCAGCACCGCCTCCCGGGCCGGCCCGCCGGGCACGGTCGTGACCCGGGCGACGGCCATGCGGCCCGAGGTGAGCGTGCCCGTCTTGTCCAGCACGACGGCGTCGACGTGCCGGAGTCCCTCCAACGCCCGAGGGCCGCCGACGAGCACGCCCAACTGCGCGCCCCGGCCGGTCGCGGCCATCAGCGCGGTCGGCGTGGCGAGGCCCAGCGCGCAGGGACAGGCCACGACCAGGACCGCCACGCACGCCGTGACGGCGGCCTGCGGATCGGCCCCCGCGCCGAGCCAGAATCCGAGCGCGGTGACGGCCAGCGCCAGCACGACGGGCACGAAGACCCCCGCCACCGAGTCCGCCAGCCGCTGCGCCCGCGCCTTGCCGGCCTGCGCCTCGGTCACCAGCCGGGTGATGCGGGCGAGCCGGGTGTCGGCCCCGACGGCCGTGGCACGCACGAACAGCAGTCCCCCGGCGTTGACCGCTCCGCCGACCACGGCCGAGCCGGGCCGCACCTCGACCGGCTCGCTCTCCCCGGTGACCAGCGAGAGGTCCACGGCGGAACCGCCCTCCACCACCTCGCCGTCGGTGGCGATCCGCTCCCCCGGCCGTACGGCGAAGACCTGTCCCACGCCCAGCCGCTCGATCGGGACGAGCCGTTCGGAGCCGCCCTCGCGGACCGAGACCTCCTTCACGGCGAGCTGGGCCAGTGACCGCAGCGCCGCCCCGGTCCCGCGCCGGGCCCGCGCTTCCAGGAAGCGGCCCGCCAGCACGAACAGCGGTACGCCGGCGGCCGCTTCGAGGTAGAGGTGCGCGGCGCCGTCCGATGCCGACGGCAGGAGGGTGAACGGCATCCGCATGCCGGGCTCCCCGGCACCGCCGAGGAACAGCGCGTACGCCGACCAGGAGAAGGAGGCCAGCACGCCCAGCGACACCAGGGTGTCCATCGTCGCCGCGGAGTGCCGCAGGCCCCGGACGGCCCGCGCGTGGAAGGGCCAGGCGCCCCACACGGCGACCGGGGCGGCCAGCATGAAGCACAGCCACTGCCAGTTCCGGAACTGGAGAGCGGGCGCCATCGACAGCACGAGCACCGGCACGGCGAGCAGCGCGGTGACGACCAGCCGGTCCCGCTCCCGCCGCGCGTCCTTTGCCTCCCGGTCGTCCGCGGGCGGCCCGGGCGGCTCGGGCAGGACGGCGGTGTAGCCGGCCTTCTCGACGGCCGCGACGAGTTCCTCGGGGCCGATCCCCACCGGATGGCTGACCCGGGCCCGCCCGTCGGCCAGATTGACGGTCGCCGTGACCCCGTCCAGCCCGCCGAGCTTCTTCTCCACCCGTCTCACGCAGGCCGCGCAGGTCATGCCGCCGACGGCCAGGTCGGTCGTCACCAGGGCGGCCGCGGGTTCCGCCGCGCCCATCAGTGGTCTCCTCCGCGCATGTCCCCCATGTCGTCCATGCCTCCCGCACCGCCGCCACCGCCGCCGTGGCTCGTGCCGGTGCCGTGCATGCCGGGAGCCACGGGCCCGGCCGCGACGCCGACGGCGTAGGACACCGTGAACACCAGCGCCAGCAGCAGGAGGAACCCGCAGAGAGCGGGCGGCGGGGGTGCGAGCCTTCGCGGCGCGGCGCCCGCGCCGGAAGGGGATCGCCGGGACTCGTCCATCAGCCGCGTCTCCAGATCACGTCCGTACGGCGTCAGCCGGATCGAGCCGTACCGCCTCAGGAGTCGGACCGGCCGGCGGCCGGGTTCCCGAACGGGCATATGGCGCACCTCACTCGGCGGCGCCGGGGAGCCCGGCACCCCGGCACCCTGTCGGGCCGTCGGCCGGCCGGTCGCGGCCGCTTCCCCGGGAAAAAGGGGCGGGCGGGGCGCACCTGCCGGCTGAGGGAGTGCGCCCCGCCCTGGTGGGGACGGGAGGGTGGTCAGTGGGGACGGCGGTCGTGGTGGGAGCGGGTGTGGGTGGCGGCCAGGATGATGAACAGGGCCAGGATCGCCGTGGGGGTGGTGATGGTGGCGAGCCAGGCACCGGGGGTGGTGGGGCCGGCGGCCAGGTGGAGGGCGGCCGTGGCCGCCGCCGCGGTGAGGCCGGCCGTCAGGAGGACGGCGACCACGTGGCGGGTGCGGTCGGGGGCCGGTGGGGGCTGATCGGGGGTCAGCTCCGTCCAGTGGGTGGCCGCTTCATGGGTCTCCCGGAAGTGGCGGACGGACGACCAGACGAACAGGGACACGGCCAGCAGGGTGCCGGTCGCGGCGGCCATGACCGGCCACTTCCAGGGGCCCGTCGTGAAGAGGAGCACCGCGACCGCCGCCGCCGTCGACCAGGCCGTCACGCAGGACGCCGCCCGCACGCGGCGGGACAGGGGGCGGTCGGCGCCGGCGCGGAGGTCGGCGAGGGCCGGGAGGTACCAGACGCAGCCGGAGGCGGTCACCGCGGTGGTGGCCAGGGCCAGTACGGGGTGCGGCACGGTCACCTCGCCGCCTCGGCCTCAAGGGCCGCGATCTCCGGGTGGTGCAGGTCGAACGCCGGGGACTCGCTGCGGATGCGGGGCAGGGTGACGAAGTTGTGCCGCGGGGGCGGGCAGGAGGTCGCCCACTCCAGCGAACGGCCGTAGCCCCAGGGGTCGTCCACGCCCACCGGCTCGCCGTACTTGGCGGTCTTCCAGACGTTGTAGAGGAACGGCAGGAGGGCGAGGCCGAGCAGGAACGAGCCGATCGTGGACACGGTGTTGAGGGCGGTGAAGCCGTCGCTGGCCAGGTAGTCGGCGTACCGGCGCGGCATGCCCTCGGCGCCCAGCCAGTGCTGCACGAGGAAGGTGAGGTGGAAGCCCACCGTCAGCGTCCAGAAGGTGATCTTGCCGAGCCGCTCGTCCAGCATCTTGCCCGTGAACTTCGGCCACCAGAAGTGGAATCCGGCGAACATCGCGTACACGACCGTACCGAAGATCGTGTAGTGGAAGTGGGCCACGACGAAGTACGAGTCGGACACGTGGAAGTCCATCGGCGGGGAGGCGAGGATCACACCCGTCAGGCCGCCGAAGACGAAGGTCACGAGGAAGCCGGTGGCCCACAGCATCGGGGTCTCGAAGCTGAGCGAGCCCTTCCACATCGTGCCGATCCAGTTGAAGAACTTCACGCCCGTCGGGACCGCGATCAGGAAGGTCATGAAGGAGAAGAAGGGGAGCAGCACGCCGCCGGTGACGTACATGTGGTGCGCCCAGACGGTGACCGACAGACCGGCGATGGCGATCGTGGCGCCGATCAGGCCCATGTAGCCGAACATCGGCTTGCGGGAGAAGACCGGGACGATCTCGGAGACGATGCCGAAGAACGGCAGCGCCAGGATGTAGACCTCCGGATGGCCGAAGAACCAGAAGAGGTGTTGCCACAGCAGGGCGCCGCCGTTGGCCGCGTCGAAGATGTGGCTGCCGAACTTGCGGTCGCACTCCAGCGCGAACAGGGCCGCGGCCAGCACCGGGAAGACGATCAGGACCAGGAGCGCGGTCAGCAGCACGTTCCACACGAAGATCGGCATGCGGAACATGGTCATGCCGGGCGCGCGCATGCAGATGATCGTGGTGATGAAGTTGACCGCGCCCGCGATCGAGCCGAAGCCGGACAGCGCCACACCCATGATCCACAGGTCGGAGCCGATCCCCGGCGAGTGCACGGCGTCGGACAGCGGGGCGTACAGGAACCACCCGAAGTCCGCGGCGCCGTCGGGCGCCAGGAAGCCGCCCGCCGCGATCAGCGAGCCGAACAGGTACAGCCAGTAGGCCAGCATGTTCAGCCGGGGGAACGCCACGTCGGGCGCGCCGATCTGAAGCGGCATGATCCAGTTCGCGAAGCCGGTGAACAGCGGCATCGCGAAGATCAGCAGCATGATCGAGCCGTGCATGGTGAAGGCCTGGTTGAACTGCTCGTTCGACATGATCTGCAGTCCGGGCCGGGCCAGCTCGGCGCGCATCAGCAGCGCCAGCACGCCTCCGATCAGGAAGAACACGAACGACGAGACCAGGTACATCGTCCCGATCTGCTTGTGGTCCGTGGTCGTCAACCACTGGATCCACGAGGGCCGTGCGCGTCGTACGGCCGGCTGCTGCTCGCCGGCCGCGGTGACCTCGGCGCTCGGCCGTTCGGTCATCACGTTGTGTATCTGTGCCTCGTCCACCGGATGGCGTCCCTCCCAGCTGTGCATGTCGGAGCGGGGCCGGGAAGCGCCACGCGTGCGGGTTGTGGACCCGGCGCTTCCCGGCCCGCCACATGATCGGCCCGGGGGCACCCCCCGCCGATAGGGCTGAACAGTCCCGGGTACGCCTCTCGGTAGGGCCGAGCGGCCCCTGTTTCCGCGCGACTGCCCCTCGTCGCCACGCCCGCCGGTCAGTGGCGGCGGTAGAGGGGCGACCCGAAGACCGCCCGGTCCCCGGGTACGACCGTGAGCTCCAGGCCCCGGTCCAGGCGCACCCGCAGCAGGGGGTCCGCGGCCAGGTCGGCGGCCAGGTCGCGCACGGCGTCCGCCAGGTTGTGGACGGACGCGGGCAGTTGGTCGTCCGTCTCGGACGGGGGCGGTACGACGACGAGCCGGGCATCCGTGTCGCCGGTGGCCGGCAGCAGGTGGGCCCGGTGTACGGCCGGGTGGCGGGCCAGGATCGCGCGCAGGGTCCCGGCGATCTCGGGGTCGTGCGACGGGGGCAGGTGGGGGCGGCGTTCGGCGACGGCGCGCAGGGCGGCGCCGGAGAGTTCGTAGAAGACCGGGCCCGAGAGGTCGATCAGGAGGGTCTCGGCGCCCGCGTGCCAGGCCGCCTCGACCGCCTTGCAGGCAGGGACCGGTGCGGGGCGGGCGTCGGGACGCCAGCGGGCCAGCGCGTCGAGGCTGGTGAAGGCCGGCAGTCCGCGGCGGCCGTCCGGCAGGCGCAGGGTGGCGACCGCCATGTCGCTCGTCTTCTCGCCCTTGCGGCCGTCCGGGCCGGTCTCCGTCTCGCCGAGGACGGCGATGATCGGGACCAGCAGGCGGGCGTCCGCGAGCAGGGCGAGCAGGTCGGTCTCCGCCGTGACGGAGCGGGTCTCGGACCATGCGGACAGGGCGGCGGCGAGGCGGGGTTCCGGTGAGCCGTCGTCGCCCGCGAAGCCCGGGTCGGGGATGTTCTTGCGCTGCATTGCGCGACGCTAACCGGGCGCACGCGGCGGGCGGCAGGGCCGATCGGTCGGGTCGTTCGGCCCTCGGTGCCTCCCGGAGGGGCTCCGTCAGAGCAACGAGCCCCAGTAGTCCCACCAACGCGTGGCGATCAGCATCACGATCCCCAGGTACCAGGTGAGCGGCACCACCCAGTGGAACTCCAGCACGCCCGCCACCACGGCGCGCGGCGCGCGGATGACCCCGTGCATCAGGTTGTGCGCGGTGGTGTACCAGAACATCGCGATGGTGGCCGCCCAGGCCAGGCAGCACCACAGGCACAGCGCGCCGATGTCGTACAGGGCCTGGCTCATCAGCCACATGCAGAAGCCCGCGCCGAACAGGGTGCCCGCGTTGAGGCCGAGCCAGAACCAGCGCCGGAAGCGGGCGCCGGCCAGCAGGGCGAACCCGACGGTCACCACGACGGGGTAGGTGGCGAGGCCCAGGAGGGGGTTGGGGAAGCCGAAGACGGAGGCCTGGGCGCTGCGCATCACGTTGGAGCAGGACAGCACCGGGCTGAGGTTGCAGGAGGGGGTGAAGTGCGGGTCCTGGATCAGCTGGATCTTGTCGATCGTGATCACGAAGGAGGCGAGGATGCCGAGCGCTCCGGTCACGATCAGCAGCCAGGCGTACGCGCGGGAGGCGGTGGCCGTGGCCGTGGTCTCCGGCGGGATCGGATCGGCGCTCCGCCGGTCCCGCTGCTGGGGGGTGGCGCCGGTGGTCGTGTCACTGGTCATCGGACGTGTTCCGCCTTGCCGGTGGAGGTCGGGGGCCGACGGACCAGTGAAGTCAGGGCATGCGGGGGCGGACAAGGGCCGAACGGCCCGTGCGCGGGTGTTCGAGGTCCCCCCGGGAGCGGGCGGAGGGGACGCGCCGACACCGACACCACGCCGACCTCACCTCCGCACGGGCGTCACCCCGGAAGGGCATCACCCGGTACGAACATCCCCCCGGGCATCACGCCAGCGACAGGAACAGCCTCTCCATCCGTGCCTTCATCGCCTCCGCGTCCTGCCCGTCCTTGCGTCCCGACTCGATGTCCGCCACGCACTGCTGCAACCCGGTCGCGATGATCGCGAAACCGGCGCGGTCCAACGCCCGCGAGGCGGCGGCCAGTTGGGTCACGACGTCCTCGCAGTCCCGGCCCTCCTCGATCATCCGGATCACCCCGGAGATCTGGCCCTGCGCGCGGCGCAGCCGGTTCAGCACGGCCTTCAGGGACGCGCCCTCAAGCTCCAGTTCCACGCTCACTCCTCTGGAAATACCCCTAGGGGTACTGTACGTCCGGGTTCGGGGCAAAGGCGAGCGCCTGCGTCCCCCTCGGGGCAGAAGTTCTAGGCTTCCCCCTGTGAACTTCTGGTCGATCTATCAGCATGGCTTCGCGCGCGTCGCCGCGTGCACCGGCCACACCGTCATCGCCGACCCGGGCGCCAACGCCGAATCGGTCCTGCGCCAGGCGCGCCGGTGCGCCGAGGAGGGCGTCGCCGTCGCCGTCTTCCCGGAGATGGTGCTGTGCGGCTACTCGATCGAGGACCTGCTGCTCCAGGACCCGCTGCTCGACGCGGTCGAGGACGCCCTCCAGCAGGTGGTCGCCGGGTCGGCGGACCTGCTGCCGGTGCTGGTCGTCGGCGCCCCGCTGCGCCACCGCAACCGGATCTACAACTGCGCGGTGGTCGTGCACCGCGGCCGGGTCCTCGGCGTGGCCCCCAAGTCGTACCCGCCGAACTACCGGGAGTTCTACGAGCGGCGCCAGATCGCCTCGGGCGACGACGAGCGCGGCGGCACCATCCGGCTCGGCGGCGCGGACGTGCCGTTCGGCGTGGACCTGCTGTTCGCGGCGGACGACGTGCCCGGTCTGGTGCTGCACGCGGAGATCTGCGAGGACATGTGGGTGCCGGTGCCGCCGAGCGCGGAGGCGGCGCTGGCCGGCGCGACCGTGCTCGCGAACCTCTCCGGCAGCCCGATCACGGTCGGCCGGGCCGAGGACCGCAAGCTGATGTGCCGCTCGGCCTCCGCCCGCTACCTCGGCGCGTACGTCTACGCGGCGGCCGGTCTCGGCGAGTCGACCACCGACCTGTCCTGGGACGGCCAGACGCTGATCTACGAGAACGGGGTGCTGCTGGCCGAGTCCGAACGCTTCCCGCTCGGCGAACAGCTGGCGGCGGCCGACGTCGACCTCGACCTGCTGCGCCAGGAGCGGCAGCGGACGGGCAGCTTCGACGACAACCGCCGTACGCACGCGGCCCGTACCGCCGACTTCCGCACCGTCTCCTTCCTGCTCGACCCGCCGGTCACCGCCGACCTGGGGCTGTGGCGCCGCCTCGAACGCTTCCCGTTCGTGCCCGCCGACCCCGACCGGCTCGCCCTCGACTGCTACGAGGCGTACAACATCCAGGTCGAGGGCCTCCAGCAGCGGCTCGGGGCGATCGGCGGACCGAAGGTCGTCATCGGTGTCTCCGGCGGTCTGGACTCCACGCACGCGCTGATCGTCGCCGCCCGCGCGATGGACCGCGCCGGGCGCCCGCGCAGCGACATCCTGGCCTTCACCCTGCCCGGCTTCGCCACCAGCGACCACACCAAGGACAACGCCCACCGGCTGATGCGGGCGCTCGGCGTCACCGCGGCCGAGCTGGACATCACGCCGACCGCGCGGCTGATGCTGAAGGAGATGGGCCACCCCTTCGCCGCCGGCGAGCCGGTGTACGACGTCACGTTCGAGAACGTCCAGGCGGGCCTGCGCACCGACTACCTGTTCCGGCTGGCCAACCAGCGCGGCGGCATCGTGCTCGGCACCGGCGACCTGTCCGAGCTGGCGCTCGGCTGGTCGACGTACGGCGTCGGCGACCAGATGAGCCACTACAACGTCAACTCGGGCGTGCCCAAGACGCTGATCCAGCACCTGATCCGCTGGGTGATCAGCAGCGGCCAGTTCGACGAGGAGACCGGCTCGATCCTCGCCGCGATCCTGGACACCGAGATCAGCCCGGAGCTGGTGCCGGGCGAGGAGATGCAGTCCACCGAGTCGAAGATCGGCCCGTACGCGCTGCACGACTTCACCCTCTTCCACGTGCTGCGCTACGGCCTGCGCCCCTCGAAGATCGCCTTCCTGGCCTGGCACGCCTGGCACGACGCGGAGTCGGGCGCCTGGCCGCCGGGCTTCCCCGAGGCCGAGCGGGGGACGTACGACCTCGCGGAGATCGTGCGCTGGCTGGAGGTGTTCTGCCGTCGCTTCTTCGCGTTCGCCCAGTTCAAGCGCTCGGCGATGCCGAACGGGCCCAAGGTCTCGGCCGGCGGCTCGCTCTCCCCGCGCGGCGACTGGCGGGCTCCGTCGGACGGCAACGCCCGGGTGTGGCTCGCGGATCTCGCGCGCTTCGACTTCGAGAAGGCGGCGGCCGAGCGCTGACCGGCGTGGCGGACCGAAAGCGGTTGCCCGTCAAGGGCGTTCGGCCCGCAGCTGTGGAACCGGTCTTCTTCCTGAGGCAGTCTTTCCCCTCGTGGCGAGCGTTCCGTTTCAAGGGGGACCCGGCGCACCCCACATGGTGGTGTGCGGGGACGACGGGCTTGCGCACCGGCTGGCGGCCGAGTTGCGCGGGGTGTACGGCGAGCAGGTCACCCTGGTGGTGCCGCCGAGCGAGCGGGCGGCGAGACCACCGGTGGTCGGCCGGGCGCGGGCCGCGTCGGCGGCGCTGCTGGACCGGGTGGTCAACGCGACGGTCGGCGTCCGCCCCGTCGTGCCGGGGGCGCCGGGCGCGGCGACCGCGGCCGGCACCGCGGGCGGCGAACCCGTGCTGGAGGCCGTGGAGCTGACGGAGGCGGTGCTCGCCGAGGCCGGGGTGGCGCGGGCGACCGCGCTCGCGCTCGTGCACGACGACGACGAGACCAACATCCGCGCCGCGCTGACCGCGCGCCGTCTCAATCCCCGGCTGCGGCTGGTCCTGCGACTCTACAACCGGCGACTCGGCCAGCACATCGAGGAACTCCTCGACCAGGCGGCCGCGTTGGCGTACGCGGGCGGGGACGACGGGGGCCGGGAGGCGTCCACCACGGTGCTGTCCGACGCCGACACCGCGGCGCCGGCGCTGGCCGCGACCGCACTCGCGGGCACCAGCAAGGTCGTACAGACCGAGGGACTGCTGCTGCGCGCGGTGGAGCGGCCGCTGCCGGCCGACTCCGGGCTGCACACCCTGGCCCTGCTGTCGGTGAGCGACCCCGCCGGTGTCGCCGGCGGGGATCAGCCGCGGCTGCTGCCCGACGACGAGGAGGTACGGGGGGCCGCCGGGCGCACGGCCGTCGTGCTGGAGCAGGTGTCCACGGCGGGCGGGCCTGAGTCGGCGGCCCCGGGGCGCGGGGTGGGCCTCGTCTCGTCGCTCGCCTCGCTGTTCTCACGGCGGCTGCGGTGGTCGCTGGCCGGTCTGGTGGGGTGTGTGCTCGCGCTGGCGATCGCGCTGTGGGCGGTGACCCGGATCCACCCGGTACGGGCCTTCTATCTGACGCTGCTCGACATGTTCGCCATCGACGACCCCGCGCTCGGCGCGGGGATCGGCCGCCAGTTGCTCCAACTCCTTTCCGCGCTGGTCGGGTTGCTGCTGCTGCCGGTGCTGCTGGCCGCGGTGCTGGAGGCACTGGGTACGTTCCGTACCGCCACCTCGCTGCGGAAGCCGCCGCGGGGGCTCGGCGGGCACGTGGTCCTGCTGGGGCTCGGCAAGATCGGCACGCGGGTGCTGACGCGGCTGCGGGAGCTGAACGTGCCCGTCGTGTGCGTCGAGTCCGACCCCGAGGCGCGGGGGCTCGCGACGGCGCGGCGGCTGCGGGTGCCGGTGGTGCTCGGGGACGTCACGCAGGAGGGGGTGCTGGAGTCCGCGAAGATCCACCGGGCACAGGCGCTGCTCGCCGTGACCAGCGCGGACACCACGAACCTGGAGGCGGTGCTGTACGCGCGGACGGTGCGGCCGGATCTGCGGGTGGTGCTGCGGCTGTACGACGACGACTTCGCCACGGCGGTGTACCGGACCCTGCGCGCCGCCTACCCGCGGGCGCTGACCCGCAGCCGGAGCGTGACGCATCTGGCGGCGCCCGCGTTCGCGGGGGCGATGCTCGGCCGGCAGGTGCTCGGCGCGGTCGCGGTGGAGCGGCAGGTGCTGCTGTTCGCCGCGGTCGACGTGGACGGTCATCCCATGCTGGAGGGCCGGACGGTGCGCGACGCCTTCCGCCCCGGCGCCTGGCGGGTCCTGGCCCTCGCCGGCCGCACCGACACTCCCCCCGACCACGTCCTGACCAAGGCCGACCGCGTCGTCCTCGCCATCACCCGCCAGGGCCTGGCCGCCCTCCGCTGACCCCCCACCGCCGGCCTCGCCGCCGGCCCCTCCGGGAGACGCCGGAGGGTTCGGTGGGCGAGTCGGGGCGGCCGGGCGCCGTCAGGCCGGGAGATGCCTCCGCGCGAAGTCCAGTTCCAGGGCCACCTGCTTGATGCGCTCGTCGACGACCAGGGAGCCGTGGCCGGCCTCGTAGCGGTAGACCTCGTGGGTGGTGCCGCAGGCCCGGAGGCGGTGGACGTAGTTGTCGATCTGGCGGATGGGGCAGCGGGGATCGTTGACGCCCGCGGAGATGTAGACGGGGGCCTTGACGCGGTCGACATAGGTGAGGGGGGAGGACGCCTCGAAGCGCTCCGGGACCTCCTCGGGGGTGCCGCCGAGGAGGGTGCGGTCCATGGCCTTCAGGGCCTCCATCTCGTCGTGGTACGCCGTGACGTAGTCCGCGACGGGGACGACCGCGATGCCCACCGCCCAGGACTCCGGCTGGGTGCCGAGGCCGAGGAGGGTGAGGTAGCCGCCCCAGGAGCCGCCGGTGAGGACGAGCCGCTCGGGGTCGGCTAGGCCCGAGGAGACCGCCCAGTCGCGGACCGCCGCCACGTCCTCCAGCTCGATCAGGCCGACCCGGTGCTTGAGGGCGTCGGTCCACGCGCGGCCGTACCCCGTGGAGCCGCGGTAGTTGACGCGGACCACCGCGTACCCGTGGTCGACCCAGGCGGCCGGGCCCGAGGCGAAGGAGTCGCTGTCGTGCCACGTCGGGCCGCCGTGCAGGTCGAAGACGGTCGGCAGGGGGCCGGTCGCGCCCGCGGGCTTCTGGATCAGCGCGTGGATGCGGCCGCCGGGGCCCTCCACCCACACGTCCTCCACCGGCACCGACGGCGGGCACGTCATGCCGGGCGGGTCCAGGACCACACCGCCGGAGGTGGACCGCACCGCCGACGGCTCGGCGGCGGACGACCACAGGTACTCCACGCTGCCGTCCGGCCGCGCCGTCGCCCCGGAGACCGTGCCGGGCGGGGTGGGGACGCGGGTCAGCTCGCGGCTCGCCAGGTCGTACCGGAACAGCTCGCTGCGGGCCTCGAAACCGTGCGCGATCAGCAGGCCCGAGCCGTCCGGGTACCACTCGGCGCTGACGTCACCGGGCAGCTCCAGGGCGAGGTCCGTCTCCTCCCCCGTGGCGACGTCCCACACCAGCGGCTCCCAGCGGCCGCGGCGCTGGTGCCCGATCAGCAGCCGGGTGTCACCGTCGACCGGGGCGAAGCCCAGCACCTCCAGACCCAGCTCCTCGGAGCCGCCCTTGGTGTCGTCCAGCTCGGCGACCGTCGAGCCGTCCGGGCGCAGCACGCGCAGCGCCGCGTGCATGGCGTCGCCGTGCTCGGTGTGCTCGATGGCGATCAGGGAGCCGTCGTGCGAGAGGTCGCCGACGCCCGCCGACTCGCGGTGCCGGTAGATCTCGACCGGGTCCGCGCCCGCGCGGGCCAGGTGGATCGTCGTACCGTCCTCGTCCGTGGAGCGGCCGACGACGGCGGTGCGGCCGTCGCGGCCCAGGGCGAGGCCGGCCGGGTAGGAGGGGGCGAGGCCCGGGACGGCCGGTTCGTCGGCGCCGCCGGTGAAGGGCTGGCGGCGCCAGATGCCGAACTCGTCGCCGTCCTTGTCGTCGAACCACCAGATCCAGGCGCCGTCGGGGGAGAGCGTGCCGTCCGTCGTGCCGTTCGGCCGGTCGGTGGCCTGGCGCTGCTCGCCCGTGGCGCGGTCCCACGCGTACAGCTCGTACGTCCCCGTCGCGTTCGACACGAACAGCGAGCGGTCGGGTGCGTCCTCGGCCCAGTCGGGCAGGGACACCCGCGGTGCCCGGAACCTCTTCTCCCAGTCCGGCATGTCCGCGCTGCCCGGCGTCTGCGGTGCGCTCGGCGTCGTGCTCTCAGTCTTGGCCCCAGTCATGCGCCCATACTGCCTGGCCGCGGCGACAATTGTGTGGCGGGTGGGCACAGCCTGTGGATAACTTTCGCACCATGAGTACGCAGAGCGCCCCGTCGACGGCCGCGCCCGCCCCGACGTACTGCGGGACTTCGAGACCGCCGAGGTGAGCGACGTCACCGGCAGGACGCTGTTGCGCCTCCGGTGCCACCTCGGCCTCGACACCCCCTCCTGGGCGGGCCCGAGCGTGCGGCCTTCGTCACCAGCGACGTGTACGACGCGACCGGCTCCAGGGTCGTACGCGACCACTTCGCGCGGGACGCGCGGGTGTACGACGAGCCCGGTACGTACGCCGACCGGGGCGCCCCGGCGGCGGGGTGGCCGGGCGGGCGCCGTACCGTGGAGGGCGTGTACCGGTTTCTGCTGACTCCGCGCTGGTGGGGCATCAACGTCTTCGTGCTGCTCGCCATCCCCTTCTGCATCTTCATGGGGTCCTGGCAGCTGAGCCGGTTCGAGGGGCGGGTGCAGGAGGAACACGCCGCGAACCGGCAGGCCGCGTCCGACGGCTCCGAGGCGGCGCGGCCACTGGATTCGATGCTGCCGGTGAACAAGGCGACGTCCGGGCGGCGGGTGTCGGCACACGGGCGGTACGGGACGCAGCTGCTCGTGCCCGGTCGGCAGCTCGACGGGAAGAACGGGTTCTACGTCCTCACGCTGCTGCGGACCGATTCCGGGAAGTCGCTGCCCGTGGTGCGGGGGTGGCTGCCCGGGAAGGCGGCCGCGGGGAAGGCGCCCGCGGCGCCGCGGGGTGAGGTGACCGTCGTCGGCGCGTTGCAGGCGTCCGAGACACCGGGGGACAACGGGGTCAGCGCGCAGGGAGGACTGCCGTCGGACCAGACCGCGGCGATCAGTTCGGCGTCGTTGGTCAACCTGGTGCCGGATCGGCTGTACGACGCATGGGTGACGCTGGACAAGGCGGATGCCGGGATGAAGGCGGTGCCGGCGTCGGCGCCGGACGGCACCGGGCTCGATCTGAAGGCGTTCCAGAACCTCGGGTACACCGGGGAGTGGTTCGTGTTCGCCGGATTCACGGTGTTCATGTGGTTCCGGCTGCTGCGGCGGGAGGTCGAGGCGGCACGGGACGCCGCGCTGGGCCTGGCGCCGGAGGACTCGGAGCCGGTGACGGTCTCCGGCTGAGCCCGCGCCCCGGGCGGCAGGGCCGCCCGCGCGGGTGCGGCACGGCTGCCGCACCCTTCCCCTACATGTCCGCCAGCATCCCCGTGTAGTACACCGTCCCCGCGCACTCCCCCGGTACCTTCGCGGCCGCCGTGGGCCCGCCGGAGGCGGCGGTGTGGGTGACCAGGACGCTCCCGTCGGCCGCCACGTCCGCCGTGCCCAGCTGGGGCGTGGCGCCGGAGGAGTTCGCGACGTCGGCCGTGCCGTCGGTCGCGCTCGGGGTCGGATCGGGGGTGGGGCCGCCGCCGGTCGTGCCGCCGGTCGTGCCGCCGGAGGCGGGGCAGGTCTCGGAGGGGACGAAGGCGAACTTCTCCTGGTAGGCCGCGCCGGGCTGGAGGACCAGGCTCGCGACCTCCTGGGAGGGGTCGGGCAGGCCCGTCGCCGCGTCGCCCGCCGCATGCCGTACGACGGCGATCTTCGCGGGGTCCGCCGCGCCCTGCGCACTCGCGCTCACCGTGCCGGCGGCGCTGACCGCGCAGGCATGGGAGGAGACGTTGGTGACGCGGAACGTGCCGTACACGATCCCCGTGGAGTCCGGCGCGGCCGCGCTGCCCGTGGCGGAGCCCAGCTCGGCCGGCGTGCACGCCGGGACGCCCGTGGCCAGGGTGGCCGAGGGGTCCGCGCCGCCGGCGGTACCGGTGCCGCCCGCGTCGCTCCGGCCCTTGTCGCCGGGCTTGTCGGGACCCCTGCCGGGCCGGCCCGCCCCGCCCGGTGCCTCCCGGCCGCCGCTCGCCGGGCCGCCCCGGTCCTTGTCGTGCCCGGTGCCGGACTGCGCCTGCGAGGACTGGCCGGCCATCGCGGTGTCCGGGTCGGAGCCGCCGCCGGAATCGGAGACATGGACGAGCGCCGGGATCGCCGTACCGAGGAACAGGGCCGCCGCGGCCATGCCCACGGCCGCCTGGCGCTTGCGGGCCCGCCGCGCGGGGACCGCGCGGCGCAGATGCTCCAGCGTGCCCGCGCCCGGCTCGATGCCGTCGACCGCGGAGTGCAGCATCCGCCGCACCGCCGCCTCGTCCGACCCGAGCCCCCCGAGCGTCGGGGCGAGCCACTCCCCCTCGGCCGCCGAACCGGGCCCGCCGGAGGCCGGGTTCAGGCCCTCGGAGCCCGACTCCCATGCGTCGAAGGAGCCCTGGGAACCCCGCGAGTCGCGGGAGCCGGTGAAGTCGGCCCGCTCCGGGTCTCGTTCGGGTCCGAGCCCCTCGGTGCTCCTGTCGTCGGGGCCGTGGTTCACAGTTTCGTTCCCAGCGTGCGGTGAGGTGTGGTCGTGGCGATGCGGTGGGGGCGGTAGGTCATGACAACTGCTCCATGGCCACCCGCAGTGCGGCGATGCCGCGCGAACCGTACGCCTTCACCGAGCCCAGGGAGACGCCGAGCGTCTCGGCGACCTGGGCCTCGGTCATGTCCGCGAAGTAGCGCAGGACCAGGACCTCGCGCTGGCGGCGCTGCAGTCCCTTCATCGCCTTGATGAGGTCGCGGCGCTCCAGCTGGTCGTACGCGCCCTCCTCCGCGCTCGCCATGTCCGGCATCGGCTTGGACAGCAGCTTGAGGCCCAGGATGCGCCGACGCAGCGTGGAGCGGGAGAGGTTGACGACCGTCTGCCGGAGGTAGGCGAGGGTCTTCTGCGGGTCGCGGACGCGTTTGCGCGCCGAGTGGACCCGGATGAAGGCCTCCTGGACGACGTCCTCGCAGGAGGCCGTGTCGTCGAGGAGGAGTGCCGCGAGGCCCAGCAGCGAGCGGTAGTGCGCCCGGTAGGTCTCGGTGAGGTGGTCCACGGTGGTGCCGGTGACGGCCTCCGTGACCGCGGTGTCGTCGGCGCCGTCACGCTGACCGGGTATGCGGGCGGGCCGCGCGGCTGGCATGGGCGCGATCACCGGCATGCCGCCGGGCGTGCGGGGACGCAGCGCCGCACGCGGCGGCCGTAGGGCCGCGGTGCCGCGCGCCCCGGTGAGTTCCAGTACCTCTGCCACGCCAGTTGGACACGTCTGACCCCGCCAGGGTTGTACGCGCCGGGCGTCACATGTGCGACATCCGGCGGTGCCTCAAGTGCCGTCATGCGTCCCGCTCTTCCCCTATGTCCGATGTGGGACGGGGCATCCCGCGCCCGGTCCGCTCACGACGCCCCCACGCCCCGAAGAGTGACCGCAAAGACGCTCCCCGCCCTCCGCGCGGTTGCGGAGAGCGGGGAGGCACATCTTCTGTCGCCGAGAGGGGCGGCTCAAGCGGTTTGGACCATCCCGCCGGACACACTTCGCACACAGATCCTACAAAGCGGTCGCACGGCTCACCCGGCGGACTCCTGGGCGACCAGTTCCGCGATCTGGACGAGGTTCAGTGCGGCGCCCTTGCGCATGTTGTCGCCGCAGACGAAGAGTTCGAGCGCGGTCGGATCGTCCAGCGCCTGCCGCACCCGGCCCACCCAGGTGGGGTCGGTGCCCACCACGTCGGCGGGGGTCGGGAACTCGCCGGCCGCCGCGTCGTCGCACAGCACCACGCCGGGCGCGGTGGCGAGGATCTCGCGGGCGCCGTCGACGCCGGCCACCCCCTGGAAGCGGGCGTGGACCGTGAGGGAGTGGGTGGTGACCACCGGCACCCGGACACAGGTCGCGGCGACCGGCAGGCCGGGCAGCGACAGGATCCGGCGGGACTCGTCGCGCAGCCGCAGCTCCTCCGAGGACCAGCCGTCCTCGGCCGCGGTGCCGGCCCACGGCACGACGTTCAGCGCGACCGGCTCCGGGAACGGACCGGTGGCGTCGCCCACGACCCGTCGTACGTCCCCCGGCGCGGTGCCCAGCTCGGTGCCGGCGACCAGGGACAGCTGGGTCCGCAGCGTGTCCACCCCGGCCCGGCCGGCCTCGCTCACCGCCTGGTACGAGGAGACCACCAGCTCGCGCAGCCCGTACTCGGCGTGCAGTGCGCCGAGGGCGACGATCATCGTGAGGGTGGTGGCGCCGGGGTTGGCGATGATGCCGCGCGGGCGGTTGCGCGCCCGGTGCGCGTTGACCTCGGGCACCACCAGGGGCACGTCCGGGTCGGCGCGGAAGGCGCCGGAGTTGTCCACGACCACGGCACCGGAGGCGACGGCGACCGGCACCCACGCGGCGGCGACCTCTTCCGGCACGTCGAACAGGGCGATGTCGACCCCGGCGAAGGCGTCCTCGGTCAGGGCCGCGACCTCGACCTCCACCCCGCGCACGGTCACCTTGCGGCCGGCCGTGCGGGGGGAGGCGAACAGACGGATCTCGCCCCAGATGTCCGCGCGCTGGGACAGGATCTGGAGCATGACCCGGCCGACCACTCCGGTCGCTCCCACGACCGCGAGCGTCGGCTTGGCGGTCATCGGCCGGTGCCTCCGTAGACGACGGCCTCGTCGGTGTCGGAGTCGAGCCCGAAGGCGGTGTGCACGGCGCGCACGGCCTCCGGCACATCGTCCTTGCGGGTGACGACCGAGATGCGGATCTCGGAGGTCGAGATCAGCTCGATGTTCACGCCCGCGTCGGACAGCGCCTCGAAGAACGCGGCGGTGACGCCCGGGTTGGTCTTCATGCCCGCGCCGACCAGGGAGATCTTGCCGATCTGGTCGTCGTAGCGCAGCGAGTCGAAGCCGATGCCGGGACGGTTGCGCTCCAGGGCGTCGATGGCCTTGCGGCCCTCGGTCTTCGGCAGGGTGAAGGAGATGTCCGTCAGGCCGGTGGCGGCGGCGGACACGTTCTGCACGACCATGTCGATGTTGATCTGCGCGTCGGCGATGGCCCGGAAGATCGAGGCGGCCTCACCCGGCTTGTCCGGCACGCCGACGACCGTGATCTTGGCCTCGGAGGTGTCGTGCGCGACACCGGAGATGATGGCCTGCTCCACCTTCTTGTCCCCAATCGGCTCACTGCTGACCCACGTGCCCTGCAATCCGCTGAAGCTGGAGCGGACGTGGATCGGGATGTTGTAGCGGCGGGCGTACTCCACACAGCGGTGGAGCAGAACCTTGGAGCCGGATGCCGCGAGCTCCAGCATGTCCTCGAAGGAGATCCAGTCGATCTTCTTCGCCTTCTTCACCACCCGCGGGTCGGCGGTGAACACGCCGTCGACGTCGGTGTAGATCTCGCAGACCTCGGCGTCGAGGGCCGCGGCGAGGGCAACGGCCGTGGTGTCGGAGCCACCGCGGCCGAGCGTGGTGATGTCCTTCTTGTCGGCGCTGACGCCCTGGAAACCGGCGACGATCGCGATGTTGCCCTCGTCCAGCGCGGTCCGGATGCGGCCCGGCGTGACATCGATGATCCGGGCCTTGTTGTGCACCGAGTCGGTGATGACGCCGGCCTGGCTGCCGGTGAAGGACTGGGCCTCGTGGCCCAGGTTTTTGATCGCCATGGCCAGCAGCGCCATGGAGATCCGCTCTCCGGCGGTCAGCAGCATGTCGAATTCGCGCCCGGCAGGCATCGGAGAGACCTGCGCGGCGAGATCGATCAACTCGTCCGTCGTGTCGCCCATCGCGGAAACGACGACGACAACCTGGTTGCCGTTCTTCTTCGCTTCCACGATCCGCTTGGCGACGCGCTTGATGCCCTCGGCATCGGCTACGGAGGAGCCTCCGTACTTCTGCACGACAAGGCCCACGTGCGCTCCTCGCTCGGTTCGTTTGTGTCGGCTCAGTCTAACGAGCGTCCGAAATCCACCACCCTGCTCCCGCATGGTGAGACATCGACCGGTGAGACCCCGGCCGGCGGGACCGCGGACGCCCGCTTCCGCAGGGCCTCCTGCCCGCCCGGAGCCGGCCCACGCGGAACGTGCCCCGGGTCACACCCTCGGCCGTACCGGTCCCCGGCTCACACCCGTGGCCGTACCGGTCCCCGCGTCACGAACCGGGCCGGATCCCCAGCGGTCCGCCGATCTCCTCGGCCATCACGCGGCCCGCCTCGAACTCCAGGGTCTCGTCGCCCATGGGGGGCTGGTCGGTGTCCAGGCCGTCCAGCTCCTCCAAGGGCTGGTTGAGGCGGACGTGGATGAGGACCGACTGGAGGGCGCGCAGCACGGCGGAGGCCGTCGCGCCCCAGTTGGAGAAGTAGGAGAACTGCCACCACCACAGGGCCTCGGTGGTACGGCCCGCGCTGTAGTGGGCCATGCCGTGGCGCAGGTCGGTGATGACGTCGGCGAGGTCGTCGGAGATCCGGGCCGGCACCGGCGCCTTGCGGGGCTCGTAGGGGTCGAAGACCTCGGAGTAGACGTCGACGGGCTCCAGCAGCCGGGCGAACTTCTCGCGCAGCTCGTCCACGTCCGGCTCCGGGCCCGGGTCGGGCTCGTAGCGCTCGTCCGGGACGAAGTCCTCGTGGGCGCCCAGCCGGCCGCCGGCCAGCAGCAGCTGGGAGACCTCCAGCAGGAGGAACGGGACCGCCGAGCCGGGCTCGTCACCCCGCGCCACCTCGGTGACGGCCACCAGGAAGCTCTCGATCTGGTCGGCGACCTGTACCGCGAAGTCGTCGGGGTTGTGCGACGTGGCGTGCAGCGTGGCGTCAGACATCTAGGAGTCTTCTCCCCTCGAAGGCGCGGCCGAGGGTCACCTCGTCCGCGTATTCCAGGTCGCCACCCACCGGGAGGCCGCTGGCCAGGCGGGTGACCTTCAGGCCCATGGGCTTGATCATGCGCGCGAGGTACGTGGCCGTCGCCTCGCCCTCAAGATTCGGATCGGTGGCCAGGATCAGCTCCGTGACCGTCCCGTCGGCCAACCGCGCGAGAAGTTCTCGTATACGCAGGTCGTCGGGGCCCACTCCCTCGATGGGGCTGATGGCCCCGCCGAGCACGTGGTAGCGGCCGCGGAACTCGCGGGTGCGCTCGACCGCGACGACGTCCTTCGGTTCCTCCACGACGCAGATCACCGAGGGGTCGCGGCGCGGGTCGCGGCAGATGGTGCACAGTTCCTCCTGCGCGACATTGCCGCACGTCGCGCAGAAGCGGACCTTCGCCTTGACCTCCAGGAGCGCCTGCGCGAGCCGCTTCACGTCCGTCGGATCGGCCTGTAGGACGTGGAAGGCGATCCGCTGCGCGCTCTTGGGACCGACGCCGGGCAACCGCCCCAGTTCGTCGATGAGGTCCTGGACCACGCCTTCGTACAACGGACTGCCCTTCCTGGAGACCTTTCGGTACGTACGCTAGTTGGACCGGGGTCAGAACGGCAGACCGGGGATGCCCGTACCGCCGCCCAGGCCCTGGGCCAGGGGGCCGAGCTTCTGCTGCTGGAGCGCCTGCGCGTTCTCGTTGGCCGCCTGGACGGCCGCCACGATCAGGTCGGCGAGGGTCTCGGTGTCCTGCGGGTCCACCGCCTCGGGGTCGATCTTCAGGCCGCGCAGCTCACCGGCGCCGGTCACGGTGGCCCTGACCAGGCCGCCACCCGCCTGCCCGTCGACCTCCGTGTTCGCCAGTTCCTCCTGGGCCCGCTGCAGATCCTGCTGCATCTTCTGGGCCTGCTGGAGCAGCTGCTGCATGTTGGGCTGGCCACCACCGGGGATCACGATCAGCTCCTCTACGTCTTTCTTCTTGGCACGAGCCTACGTGGTCCGGACGGCCACCACACCGCCACTCTTTCGAGTGACAGAGATGGCGGATCTATACCTGATCAAGACCCTCTTCCGGGCGGAAAAGCCGGGGAAGTCACGACCGGGCCACCCGTTGGGCGGTAGGAAGGGTGGCGCACGTCGGCAGGGGATGTCACGCTACGTGACCGGTCGCGATCAGTAGGGAGTGCCGGGTGGGTCAGCCGGAGATGCAGCCCGAGGGGCCGCCCCAGGACGGGCCGGGCGAGGGCCCGGCCGGACCCCGGCCGGGTGATCTGACCGGGCGTGCGCTGCCGCCCGGCGACTGGGGCGAACCCGGCGAGCGGCTGGACGAGCTGTACCGGTGGGTGGAGCACGGGGCGCTGCGGACGGCGGACTGGTATCTGCGGGACCGGGTGTGGAAGCGGCGCGGGGCACGGGTGCTGCGGGCCGGGGCCGCGGCGGGGGCGGTGACCGGGGCGGCGCTGCCGCTGCTGGATCTGACGGGGGTGGTGGCGGGCGTGGCGCCGTGGGGGTGCCTGGCCCTGCTCCTCACGGCCGCGTGCGCGGGCGCCGACCGGTACTTCGGGGTGACGTCGGGCTGGATGCGGGACGTGGCGACGGCGCAGGCGGTGCAGCGGCGGTTGCAGGCGCTCCAGTTCGACTGGGCGGTGGAGGGGATGCGGGAGGTGCTGGGGCCCGCGGAGGGGACGGCGAGCGAGGCGGCGGAGCGGTGCGTGCTGCTGCTGCGGCGCTTCTCGGAGGACGTCACGGAGCTGGTCCGGGCGGAGACGGCCGACTGGATGGTGGCGTTCCGGACGGGCACGGCCCCGCTGGGGATCCAGGCGGTGGCGTACGTCCCCCGCCAGGAGGCGGCGGGGCAGGAGGGGGGGCTCCCGGGGGGCCGCTTCCCGCTGCCGCCGGGGGGCGGGGCACGGCCGAACATGCCGAGGCAGCGGCCGCCGGAGCCGCGGTGAGCGCGGCCGCGGCGCGGAGCCGACGGGGCCGGCTACTCCGCGCCGCGTGACGAGCCACGGCGGGCCCGCGGCCGGATGACGGCCGTCAGGCGCACAGCTTCAGCCCCTCCGGCGTCCAGCACGGCACGTGCCCGTGCGTGCGGATGATGTCCTGCCCGTTCCCCCGCGTCAGATAGGTCAGGAAGCTGGAGACCAGGGAGTCGGCCGGCGGCCGGCCGTAGGTGTAGGCGTACTCGATCTCCCGGTAGGGGTACCGGCTGTGGCCGTGCTCGATCGCGTCCACCGACGGCGCGTCCCCGTCGAGGCTGAGCACGCGCAGGCCCTTCGCGTCGTCGGCGCGGTTCAACTCGCTGTACCCGATCGCGCCGGGCAGCCGGGCGACCTCGGCCAGCACCTGGTCCGTGGAGTCGAGTTCGCACCGCGTCACCGGCGCCGAGGGGTAGTCCTTGTGCACACAGTCGACCGACGTGTTCGCCATCTCGCTCCCGCCGAGCACCCGCCGCTGGAACACCTGCCGCGTCCCGGAGTTGGCGTCCCGGCTGACCAGGTGCACCGGCAGTGGACGCCCGCCCAGCTGCGACCAGTCGGAGACCTCCCCCGCGTACAGCCGGCGCACGTCGTCCGTGGACAGGTTCCGCAGCCCCACGTCGTCGTTGAGGACGAGCGCGAAGACCGACAACGCCACCCGGTTCTCCCGCAGCGGGGAGAGGTCGTCGGGCCGGGGCCCGTCGGACAGGGCGACGACCGCCGGCGAGCCCTGACCCTTGTGCGCCGCCCCCTGAGCGGCCAACTCCCGTGTCCCCGCGGTCGATCCGTGCGCGTCCACCGTGATGGTGGCGCCCTCGCAGTCCTTCTCGTACTTCCTCGCCACCTCCTCCGTCACCGGCTCGAACGCGGTCGACCCGATCACCGTCAGGGTCCCCTTCTCGCAGCCGATCGGCGGCGGGGTGTCGTCCCGGGCCACCACGATCGCCGCCAGGGTCACCACGCACACCGTGAGCATGATGGTGATGCTCCGCGAGGCCCGGCTGAACAGCGGCGGCTTGTCGTCCGGCGTCGCGCTGCGGTTGGGGTGGACCTCGCCGTCCCGGATACCGCCGATCAGCCGTATCTCCCGGCCCACGTCCCCGCCGGTGAGCAGCACCAGCAGCTTGAAGTGGTCGCCCTTGTTCAGCGGGACGGGCGGGATGCGCAGGGTGTTGCCCTGGTAGCCGAAGCCGCGCTCGGCGGCGAAGTGGTCCATCAGATGGCCGGTGTCGCTCGGCTGCGTCACCGAGACCCCGCGCACCGTGCGGTCCGTGAACACCGCGGTGAGGCCGTGGTCCTCGGGACCGGTGTAGTCGGCGCGGTCGATGCCCAGCGAGCCGTCGTTCTCGACGCGCAGCAGCACCAGCGTGGCGTCCGACATGCCCGGCACCTCGTCGAACAGCCCGAGCCGCCGGTTGGCCCGGCCCGACCGCACGTCGTCGCCTATGGCGTTGTCCATCTGGACGCGGTAGCCGATCCTCTTGCGCCGCGGCACCCGGCGCTCGTACCAGACCATGCCCGCGGACGCGACGATGCCCAGCAGCGCCGTACCGACGGCGACGATGTTCTCCGCGCTCAGCCACTCCATGTGGGTGCCCCCGCAACTCCCCGGAGCCGGATGGGGCAGCAACGGTACGCGCGGGCAAGAGGACGAACCGGACACGTTCGCGGAAGTTCGCCGCGCGTTCAACCAACGCTGGGAACAAGCGGGTCGGCCGTCGTCATCCGGTCACTGCCGGGTGTACGTCAGGCTCTCCCCGCCCCCCGGCTGCGCCCGCCGCAACCGCCCGTCCGACAGCAGGCTGACCTCGGTCGGATCGCCGGGCGTGCAGGAGGAGGCGGGCCTGCCGCTGGTCACGGTGGACGGCCCGATCTCCAACGGCCCCCCGCTGCCCGGCTCCTGGCTGAGATCGGCCTCGAACACGCAGCGGTACGACCCCCCGCCGTCCGCCGGCCCCTCCGCGACCAGCGTCAGCACGCTGTCCCCCACCTCGCCCTGCCGGATGGTGAGCCGGCGGGTGTTGGCGCCGCTCGCGTTGTCGATGGTCGCCGTCCAGGTGCCGAGATAGGCGTCCGGGACGGCCCCGGCGGCCGAGGAGGAGGGCGAGGCCGAGGGAGACGGCGAGCCGGGCCCCGGGCCGCGTTCCCCGGAACCGGTCGGCGACGCGGAGCCGGAGGCCGGCGCGGGCCCGGCCGCACCGCTCCCCTTCCCGCCGACCCCGCTGTTGAGCAGCGCGTACACCGACCCGCCCGCTCCCAGCGCGACGATCACCGCGATCACGACGAGCAGCGCCGTGGACCGCCCGCTGCGCCGCTCGGGCTCGGGTTCCGCGTCGTACGGCGGGTACGGCTGGTACGGCTGCTGGGGGTACCCGTACCCGAAGGTCCGCGGGGCCGGCGCGGAAGCGGCGCCCTGCGCGAAGTACGGCGGCTGGAAGGCCTGCTGGGGATGCGGCTGCGCCTGCGGGTACCCGTACGTCCCCGGAGCCGTCACGGGCAGCGGCGCGTCCCCCGCCGCCGGCGACCGCTCGGCGCCGGCCGCGCTCCGCCCCGCCGCGTCCGGCCCTCCCCCGTCGGAGACGGCCGCGTGCTCGGGCGACCGGCCGTCGCCCCCGGCGGCAGCCGCCGCGCCCGACCCGCGAGAAGCCGCCGACGGCGGTCCCTGCGCACCAGGGCCGCCGCCGAGCCCCGCGACCCCCGTCTCCGGCTCCTCCACCTCCAGCAACCCCACGGCGTGCCGCCCCAGTTGGGCCACCAGCGCCCCCGGCAGCCACGGGTCCCGGGAGCGGCCGTCCAGGACCGTGTCCTGCGCCCCCGTGCGCTCCAGCACCGCGTCCAGCGCGGGCCGCGCCGCCGGGTCCTTGCGCAGGCACTCCCGTACCAGGTCGGCGATGCCCTCCGGCACGCCCGCCAGGTCCGGCTCCTCCTGGGCGATGCGGAACATCAGCGCGTGCACCCCGCTGCCGGCGCTCCCGAACGGCATCCTGCCGGTCGCCGCGTACGTCAGCACCGACCCGAGCGAGAACACGTCGCACGCCGGCGTGACCCGGTCCCCCCGCACCTGCTCGGGCGCCATGAACCCGGGCGAGCCGACCAGCGACCCGGTCACGGTGAGCCCCTCGCCGCCCGCCGTGCCCGTCTCCAGGGCGCGGGCGATGCCGAAGTCGATCACGCGTGGCCCGTCGATGGTCACCAGCACGTTGGACGGCTTCAGGTCCCGGTGCACGATCCCGGCCGCGTGGATGTCCTTCAGCGCGTGCGCGAGCCCGGCGGCGAGAATCCGCACCGAGCGCTCGGGCAGCGCCCCGTGGTCGTGCCCGACGACCTGCTGGAGGCTGGGCCCGGCCACGTACCCCGTGGCCACCCACGGCACCGCCGCCCCGGTGTCCGCGTCCAGGACCGGCGCGGTCCAGTACCCGCCGACCCGCCGCGCCGCCTCCACCTCGCGCCGGAACCGCGCCCGGAACTCCTCCCGCGCCGCCAGCTCCTCGCGGACCAGCTTCACGGCGACCGTACGGCCCCGGTCCGAGCGGGCCAGGTACACCATGCCCATGCCGCCCGCGCCCAGTCGCGCCAGCAGCCGGTATCCGCCGATCTTCTGGGGGTCCCCAGGCCCGAGTTCCTCCATGACCGCCCGCCCTTCCCGCCCCGTCAGCTGTCGCAACGGCCCGAGAATAATCCGGTCGTACAAGGTGCCGGAGGCCCCGCCGTCCACGGTTCCGTAACAGGCTTCACGCCCCCGCCCGACTTAATGTCGACAACCTGTCGCGGATTGGGCCCACCCACGGAACAGGACGCCGATACCCCGTCCGTATCCCGGACATTTACGCTCGCCCGCATGACCCCTCAGCCCAATCCCGGAGCCGGCGCCGCAGTGAAGGCCGCGGACCGTGCGCACGTCTTCCACTCCTGGTCCGCCCAGGACCTCATCGACCCGCTCGCCGTCGCCGGCGCCGAGGGGTCGTACTTCTGGGACTACGACGGCACGCGCTACCTGGACTTCACCAGCGGGCTCGTCTACACCAACATCGGCTACCAGCACCCCAAGGTCGTCGCGGCCATCCAGGAGCAGGCGGCGAAGATGACCACCTTCGCGCCCGCGTTCGCCATCGAGGCGCGCTCGGAGGCGGCCCGGCTGATCGCCGAGCGGACCCCCGGCGACCTGGACAAGATCTTCTTCACCAACGCCGGCGCCGACGCCGTGGAGCACGCGGTGCGCATGGCCCGGCTGCACACCGGCCGCCCGAAGGTGCTCTCGGCGTACCGCTCGTACCACGGCGGCACCCAGCAGGCCGTGAACCTCACCGGCGACCCCCGCCGCTGGCCCTCCGACAACGGCACCAGCGGCGTCGTGCACTTCTGGGCGCCGTTCCTCTACCGCTCCCGCTTCTACGCCGAGACGGAGGAGCAGGAGACCGCGCGGGCGCTGGAGCACCTGGAGACGACGATCGCCTTCGAGGGTCCCGGCACCATCGCCGCGATCATCCTGGAGACCATCCCCGGCACGGCCGGGATCATGGTGCCGCCGCCCGGTTACCTCGCCGGGGTGCGGGAGCTGTGCGACAAGTACGGCATCGTCTTCGTCCTGGACGAGGTCATGGCCGGATTCGGCCGTACCGGCGAGTGGTTCGCGGCCGATCTGTTCGACGTCGTACCGGACCTGATGACCTTCGCCAAGGGCGTGAACTCCGGCTACGTGCCGCTCGGCGGCGTCGCCGTCTCGGGGAGGATCGCGGAGACCTTCGGCAAGCGTCCCTACCCGGGCGGTCTCACCTACTCCGGGCACCCGCTGGCCTGCGCCGCCGCCGTCGCCACCATCAACGTGATGGCCGAGGAGGGCGTCGTGGAGAACGCCAAGCGGCTCGGCGAGACGGTGCTCGCGCCGGGTCTCGCGGAGCTGGCCGCGCGCCACCCGAGCGTGGGCGACGTCCGCGGCGTGGGCATGTTCTGGGCGCTGGAGCTGGTCAGGGACCGGGAGACGCGCGAGCCCCTGGTGCCGTACAACGCGGCCGGTGAGGCGAACGCGCCGATGGCCGCCTTCGCCGCCGCGGCCAAGAAGCACGGCCTGTGGCCGTTCGTGAACATGAACCGCACCCACGTGGTGCCGCCGTGCAACACGAGCGAGGCCGAGCTGAAGGAGGGCCTGGCCGCGCTCGACGCCGCACTGTCCGTCGCCGACGAGTACACGGCGTAAGCACCCGGCGCAATCGGTTCGGCGCTGCCGACCGTAAAGCCGGGACGCGTAAGGTGACGTGCTCGTAAGACTCGAAAGAGTTTGGCCATGTGTGCGAGCACGTCACCCACACGCGTGAGGAGAATCCGGCCATGCCCGGCAACGGCGGCATCGTCACCCGCAGCACCCTGCGCCAGCAGATCGCGGACGCGCTCCGTGACGAGGTGCTGGCGGGTCGGCTGCTGCCCGGCCGGGCGTTCACCGTGAAGGAGATCGCCGAGCAGTACGGCGTCTCCGCCACCCCCGTACGCGAGGCGCTGGTCGACCTGTCCGCGCAGGGCATCCTGGAGGCCGACCAGCACCGCGGCTTCCGCGTGCCCGAGTACTCGCTCGCCGACTACCGGCACATGATCGAGGCCCGCAACCTGGTCACGGACGGCATGTTCCAGTCCCTCGCCGCGGGCCACCCGGCCTTCTGCACCCCGCCCGAGGACCCGCTCACCCGCGCGATGCTCGCGACCGTGCGCCGCCGCGGCGAGGAGGCCCAGCGCGCCGCCGCCGCGGGCGACCTCACCGTCCTGATCGGCTACGACCTGCGCTTCTGGCGCGAGCTCGGCGTCCTGTTCGGCAACCCCTACCTCGGCGACTTCCTGCACCGGCTGCGGGTGCGGGCCTGGGTCTGCGTGGTCCAGTACCTGCGCCTCCTCCCCGATCTGCGTGGCCGGCTGTGGGCGGGGCACACGGAGCTGGTCGAGGCCCTGGCGCGGCGCGAC
This sequence comes from Streptomyces sp. NPDC001056, assembly GCF_053598955.1. NCBI lineage: Bacteria > Bacillati > Actinomycetota > Actinomycetes > Kitasatosporales > Streptomycetaceae > Streptomyces > Streptomyces sp. NPDC001056. The sequence goes on from NZ_JBSFLI010000001.1 coordinate 85,282, forward strand.
GCGGAGGCGGCCCGCGCCCTGGTCGCCGAGGCCAACGCGCACTCTTTGGCGCTGCTGGAGAACCTGTCCGATAGCTGAGCGGACGTGGGGGTATGGGAGCTCACGTGCACGGATTACGCTTCCCAGACCACCTCTCCGTGTGAGGAGCTCTCTTTGGCCTGTGACCTGTGGCTGGTACCGCTCGTCGACGTGTTGTGCCACACGCCGGACAACCCGTTCGCCGAGGAACTCGCGCACTACAACCACGCGCTGACCGCGGCGGGGCTGCCGCCGGTGCCGGTGTACCAGTACATGCCGGGCCTGTCCGGCGAGGTCGCCCCGGTCGCCGGATTCGACTACGACGCCCTGCACTTCCTGCGCCGCGCCTATCTCCTCCAGGTCTGCGGGCTGCCCGTGACGCCGGTGGACGAACTCGGCGGGGACTACGAGCAGTTGCTGGAGATGTTCGAGTCCACGGCCCAGCAGTCGCACCTCGTGTGGCACTACGACCACGCGGGCGCCTACGTCCCGGTCGACTTCCCGCACCCGCTGTCCGACGAACAACTCCTCGCGGGCGGCGGCCCCTTGGGCTCCGCCCAGGCGCTGCTGCGCGAGCTCCAGTACGTCGCCCCGGCCATCGGCATCGACCCCGCCAACCCTCCGGCGCCCCCCGCACCTCCCGCGGCCCCCACCGAACTGGAGGAACCGGCCGCCCCCACCCCCTACGACCCCAACCCCTTCTCCCGCGAACGCCACGTCTGGCTGGGCCTGCACGCCGCCGCGACGCGCTCGCTGGCGCAGGGCTCGATGATCGTCTTCAGCTGACCGGGGCGTGCCCGGCCCGCCGGCGCCGGCCGCGGACGCCGACCGCCCACCCCCTCGACCGGGCGAGACGGGTGGGCGGGCAGGCGGAGCGGCGGAGCGGCGGCTAGAAGACCGGCGTGCCCGCCTGGGTCAGCTTCCAGTTGCTGACCGCGAAGTCGGCCGGGTCGAGGGACTTCTTCGCGGTGACGTAGTCGATCATCAGCTGGCGGATCTCGTTGGTGGAGCTGTACGCGATCTCCGCCGTGGCGATGTGCGGGTAACCCGAGCCACCGTTGGCGCGGTAGTTGTTGACGGCGACCACGAAGACCTGGTCGTCGGCGACGGGGGCGCCGTTGTAGCTGAGGTTCTTGATGCGGGAGCCCTCGGGCTGGGCGATGTCGATGTCGTAGTCGACGCCGGCCGCCGTGTCGTACATGTAGTCCCAGAAGCTGTTGGCGTTCGTCAGCGTCTCGGTGTCGACCTGCGTGCCCGCCGGCACCTGGTGGTAGTACTTGGCCGCGAACTCCAGGTAGTCCTTCAGCTGGGCGCCCGTGAGCTTCTTGCCGTAGAGCGTGTTGTCGTAGATGTAGAGCCCGGCGATGTCCCTGATGGTGACGTTGCCCTGCGGGATGTCGGCGGTGCGGCTGAAGGGCGCCGCGACCGAGATCAGCGGGAGGGCGGCGTCGGCCGCGGAGAGGCCGGCCTTGACCGTCTCGGTCTGGACCTTGTGGATGAAGTCCATGATCGGCGCGTCCTTCCAGCAGGACTCCGCCGCCGAGAGGTCCGTCGTGCAGGTGCCGACCGGGGTGTTGACGTACTTCACCACCAGCTCGTGGTCGGCCTCCAGGAGCTCCTTGATCTCCGGGTCCTCGTCCACCCCGTTGGGGTTGAGGGTCTGCGCCTTCTTGCTCGTCACCTTCCACTGGCCGTGGTGGAGTTCCAGCTCGAAGTCGAAGACGCTGAGGCGGTAGCCCCAGCAGTACGGCTCGGACAGCAGGACGTCCTCGCCGGTCTCCTCGTTCTTGACGGTGTACGACGGCACCTCGACGTGGGTGTGGCCCACGAGGATCGCGTCGATGCCCGGGACCTGCTCGGCGACCAGGTTGGACGCGTTCTCGATGTAGGGGAGCGCGTCGCCCCACGAGGACGAGCCGTCCAGGCCGGAGTGGTCGGTCAGGAAGACGACGTCACAGCCGAGCGCGCGCAGCCGCGGCACGTACTTCTTCGCCTGCTCGACCAGGCCGGGGAAGACCAGCTTGCCGCCGACGTTGTCCTTGTCCCAGATCGCGATGCCGGGGTTGGTCAGGCCGAGGATGCCGACCTTGATGTCGGGGGCGCCGGGGACCTTGATGCGCTTGACGGTGTACGGCTGGAAGGCGGGCCGCAGCGAGGTCGCGTGCAGGGCGTTCGCGCCGAGCAGCGGGAAGTCGCACTGGTCCTCGAACTTGCGCAGCGTGTCGATGCCGTAGTTGAACTCGTGGTTGCCGAGCGCGGCGGCGTCGTAGCGCATGTGGTTCATGGCGACGGCCATCGGGTGCTTGGGGCCCCTCTCGCCGTCGGTACCGGTGATCGGGTCGACCCGGGCGAAGTAGTAGGCGAGGGAGGTGCCCTGGATGATGTCGCCGGCGTCGACCAGCAGCACCCGGTGCTCGCCCTTGGCCTCGCGCTGCTGCTTGATGAGGGTGGCGACGCGGGCGACGCCCACGGAGTTGCCCTTCTTGTCCTTGTAGGGCGCGTCCGCGTAGTAGTCCCAGTCGAAGACGTGGCTGTGCAGGTCGGTGGTGCCCAGGATGGAGAACGACCAGGTGCGCGGCGCCCTTCCGGAGTGACCGGTCTCGGCCGCCTCGGCGGTGCCGCTGCCCACCGTGCCCGCCGCGGCGACGGCGGCGCCGGTGACGGCCGACTTCTTCACGAACTCCCGGCGGTTCATGGGACTGTGGGTCATTCAAGGCTCCTGAGAGTGGAGTTGGCGCGAGCAGAGGGTCGTTCCATGCGGAGGCTACCCGCGTAGATCGTGCTCGTGCCCCTCATCGCCGCAAACCAGGAAATGACCATGTCCAGGTCAAGGATGAGTCATGTTGGCCGAAATGCGAAAGCGCCCGCCGGCCCCGCCCGAGGGCGGAACCGGCGGGCGCTGCCGCACGGTGAAGCCGAGCCGAATTCCGGCTTACAGGAAGGAGTTGACCTCGATCGTCTCGTCCCGGCCCGGGCCCACGCCGATCGCGGAGATCGGGGCGCCGGACATCTCCTCCAGCGCCTTCACGTAGTTCTGCGCGTTCTTCGGCAGCTCCGCGAAGGTCTTCGCCTTGGTGATGTCCTCGGACCAGCCCGGCAAGTTCTCGTAGACCGGCTTCGCGTGGTGGAAGTCGCTCTGCGAGTAGGGCAGTTCCTCGACCCGCTTGCCATCGATCTCGTACGCCACGCAGACCGGGATCTGCTCCCAGCCGGTGAGGACGTCCAGCTTGGTGAGGAAGAAGTCGGTGAGGCCGTTCACCCGGGTCGCGTACCGCGCGATGACCGCGTCGAACCAGCCGCAACGGCGGTCACGGCCGGTGGTCACACCGCGCTCGCCGCCGATCCGGCGCAGCGCCTCGCCGTCCTCGTCCAACAGCTCGGTCGGGAACGGACCGGCGCCGACACGGGTGGTGTACGCCTTGAGGATGCCGATGACCCGGCTGATCTTCGTCGGACCCACGCCCGAACCGGTGCAGGCGCCGCCCGCGGTCGGGTTGGAGGAGGTGACGAAGGGGTACGTGCCGTGGTCGATGTCGAGCAGCGTGCCCTGGCCGCCCTCGAACAGCACGACCTTGTCCTCCTCCAGGGCCTGGTTGAGGATCAGCACGGTGTCGGCGACGTACGGCTTGAGCTGCTCGGCGTAGCCCAGCAGCTCCTCGACCACCTGGTCGGCGGTGATGGCGCGGCGGTTGTAGAGCTTGGTGAGGACCTGGTTCTTGACGTCGAGCGCCGCCTCCACCTTCTGCTGGAGGATCGACTCGTCGTACAGGTCCTGGACCCGGATGCCCACACGGTTGATCTTGTCCGCGTAGGTGGGGCCGATGCCGCGCCCGGTCGTGCCGATCTTCCGCTTGCCGAGGAAGCGTTCCGTCACCTTGTCGACCGTGACGTTGTACGGCGTGATGACGTGCGCGTTGCCGCTGATGAGGAGCTTGGAGGTGTCGACGCCCCGCTCGTTCAGACCGCTCAGCTCGGAGAGCAGGACCGAGGGGTCGACGACGACACCGTTGCCGATGACAGGCGTGCATCCGGGAGAGAGGATGCCGGAGGGCAGGAGGTGGAGTGCGTACTTCTGGTCGCCGACGACGACCGTGTGGCCGGCGTTGTTGCCGCCCTGGTATCGCACCACATAATCCACTGATCCACCGAGCAGGTCGGTGGCCTTCCCCTTGCCCTCGTCACCCCACTGAGCACCGAGCAGCACAAGTGCGGGCACGCGCGTACACCCCTTCCGGGCGGGGCATGTCCAAGGTCAGGGGCGTGGGCGTAAGGTTCACCGCCGCGTGCCACCGCGACCGCCGTTGGCCGCACAACCGTCGGACCGGATGCCCCGGAATAGACGAAGCCCCTGGCGCAATAGCGCAAGGGGCTCTTGCACAAAGATGCTACCCGAGGAAGCGAGGCAGGACCGAGGTGGCGACTTTCGCGACGTCCGATGAGCTGCTGGTGATCATCGATCCGGGGGCACGGCAGACGGACGGGGAGTCCGTACGGATCGCGAAAGACGTGCTCAGCGCGGGTGCGGCGGCCAAGGTCTGTCTCCCGGAGGGGCCCGAGGAATTCGCGCGGGCACTGGGCCGTAGGGGTTCCCGCCGTCCGGTGGTGGTGGGCGACGACACGGCCCTGATACGGGCGGTGACCCTGCTGCACCGGGAGCGGGAACTGGCCGGATGTGTGCTGTCGGTGGTCCCGGTGGGCGAGGCGCTGGCCCTGGCGCGGTCCCTGGGGGTGCCGACGGGGGCGGTGGCGGCCGCGCGGGCGGTGCTGGACGGCGAGGAGCGCCGGCTGGATCTGCTGGCCGACGAGAGCGACGGGCTGGTCCTCAGCGGGCTGGCCATCCCCTCGGCCCCGGTGCGGGCGCCCGCCCCGGCGCCGATGGCGGCCGCCGCCCGCCCCTGGTACCGGTCCCTGGTGCGCACCCTGAGCCCGCGCCCGACCCGGCTGTCCGCGATACCCGCCCCCGGCCCCACCCGGCTGCGGGTGGAGGTCGACGGCGACACCCTGGTGGACCTGGACCAGCCGGTGGAGTCCCTCTCCCTGGCCCCGGCCACCGGCGGCCTGGCGGAACTGACGGTCCATCCCCTCTCCGTGGGCGCGGAGGCGACGCCCCTGCGGGCCTCGGGGCGCACGGTCACGGTCACCGGCCCCGACTTCCACTACCGCGCCGACACGAAGGTGACGGGCCCGGTACGGCGCCGCACGTGGCGGGTGGCCGAGGGGGCGTGGGCGCTGGTGCTGCCCGCCCACGACTGACTCCTCACGCCTCCCTCCAATGGTCTAGTGACAAATATTTAACCGTGCCGACCCCTTCCCGTGCCTACCGGTCGTCCAGCATCCTGCTCCATCAGGACCCAGGGAGCGGACCCGGAGGGGGTCATTCATGGCAGTGGACGAGGGCGTGGTCCCGGCGGCGGAGACCGGCGGAGGCGAAACGATTCACCGGCTGAAACCCAACGCTGTCGGACTGCTGGGCGTGGTCTTCATGGCCGTGGCGACAGCCGCGCCGATCACCGCGATGACCGGGAACGTGCCGTTCATGGTGTCGTCGGGCAACGGCATCGGGGCGCCCGCCAGCTATCTCGTCGCAATGGTCGTGCTGGCAATCTTTTCCGTCGGTTTCACCTCGATGGCGAAGCACATCACGTCGACGGGCGCGTTCTACGGCTTCATCTCCTACGGGCTGGGCCGCACCGTCGGGCTCGCCTCGGGGCTGCTCGCCACCTTCGCCTACGTCGTCTTCGAGCCCGCGCTGATCGGGATCTTCTCCACCTTCGCCACGACCACCCTGCGGGACCAGACCGGGGTGCACCTGCCCTGGTGGGCCTTCGCGATCCTGATGCTGGCGGTCAACGCGACCGGCACCTGGTTCGGGGTCAGCGTCGCCGAGAAACTGCTGGTGGTGCTGCTGGCGACCGAGGTCACCGTGCTCGCCGCGATGGCGGTGTCCGTCGCCCTGCACGGCGGCGGCCCGCACGGCTTCAGCCTCGCGCCGGTCAACCCGGTCAACGCCTTCAAGGGCACGTCCGCCGGGCTCGGCCTCTTCTTCGCCTTCTGGTCCTGGGTCGGCTTCGAGTCCACCGCGATGTACGGCGAGGAGTCCCGCGACCCGAAACGGATCATCCCCAAGGCGACCATGGTCAGCGTCCTGGGCGTCGGGGTCTTCTACGTCTTCGTCTCCTGGATGGCCATCTCGGGCAACGGCGAGGCGGAGGCCGTGCGGGCGGCGTCCTCCGCGAACCCGCTCACGATGTTCTTCGCCCCCACCGAGCGCTACGTCGGCCACTGGGCCGTCGACGTCATGCAGTGGCTGATGATCACCGGGTCGCTGGCCTGCGGAATGGCCTTCCACAACTGTGCCGCGCGGTATCTGTACGCCCTGGGCCGGGAGGGCGTCCTGCCCTCGCTCCAGCGCACGATCGGGCGCACGCACACCCGGCACGGGTCGCCGCACATCGCCGGAGTGGCGCAGACGGTGGTCGCGGCGGTGCTGATCGGCGCGTTCTGGGCCGCGGGGAAGGACCCGTACACCGGGACGTACGTGCTGCTCGCGATCCTCGGGACGATGGCGATCCTCGTCGTACAGGCCGTGTGCTCGTTCGCGGTGCTGGTGTACTTCCGGTCGCACCACCCCGAGAGCCGGCACTGGTTCCGGACGTTCGCCGCGCCGCTGGCGGGGGGTGTGGCGATGCTCGGGGTCGTGGTGCTGCTGGTGTCCCACATGGGTGCGGCGGCGGGGAGCGAGTCGGGTTCGCTGGTGCTGCGGGCCACGCCGTGGCTGGTGGCGGCCGTGGCGGTGGTGGGCGTGTCGTACGCGCAGTACCTCAAGCGGCGGGTTCCGGAGCGGTACGCGCTGCTGGGGCGGACCGTGCTGGAGGAGACGAGGGAACGGTAGGAGCCCTCCGCCCTCAGCAGGCGTACTTCTCGTCCCGGTAGGCCCGCCACCGTTCCATCATCGCGGCCAGGTCCCGCTCGATGAACTCGAAGAAGTCCAGGGTCTCGGCGAGGCGGCGGCCCGCGGGGGTGTCGACGCCGAGGCTGGTGACGCCCTCGCGCAGGGCGTCCTCCCAGCGCTTGATGACGGCTTCGCGGCTGGTGAGGGCCTCGTACCACTGGTCGCTGTGGACGCGGTAGCGCTCGCGGCGGGAGCCCGGCTCGCGCTCGCGGGAGACCATGTGGACCTGGGCGAGGTAGCGCACCGCGCCGGAGACGGCGGCGGGGCTGATCTTCAGCTGTTCGCCCAGCTCGGCCGAGGTCAGGGTGCCGGTGTCGGAGGCGAGCAGGGCGGCGAAGACGCGGGAGGGCATGCGGGCCATCCCGGCCTCGACGAGCTGGGCCGCGAAGCGCTCCACGAACGTCGAGACCGCCTCGGGGTCCCGGGCCGCCGCTTCCGCCCCCACCGCTTCCGTCATGGTGCCTACGGTACCCAACATTAGGGACCTTCGGTAACTTCACAAGTTTGTGAAAGAAGCGTACGTTCGGTCCATGACGAAGGCAATCACGGTCGCCGGGCTGCACAAGTCCTTCGGCCGTACCCATGCGCTGGACGGCCTCGACCTCGACGTCGAGGCCGGCGAGGTGCACGGCTTCCTGGGGCCGAACGGCGCGGGCAAGTCGACCGCCATCCGGGTCCTGCTCGGGCTGCTGCGCGCCGACGCGGGCGCGGTGCGGGTGCTGGGCCGCGATCCGTGGCGGGACGCGGTGGAGGTGCACCGGCGGATCGCCTATGTGCCCGGCGACGTGACCCTGTGGCGCAATCTGTCCGGCGGCGAGGTCATCGACCTGCTCGGCCGGCTGCGTCAAGGGGGTCGCGCGAAGCGCGTCAGGCAGGGTGGCGGTGGGCGACGGGTCGGCGGGCTCGACCCGCGGCGGCGCGCCGAACTGGTCGAGCGCTTCGAGCTGGACCCGACCAAGAAGGGCCGCACCTACTCCAAGGGCAACCGGCAGAAGGTCGCCCTGGTCGCCGCCTTCGCCTCGGACGTGGACCTGCTGATCCTGGACGAGCCGACCTCGGGCCTGGACCCCCTGATGGAGGAGGTCTTCCGGCGCTGTGTGGAGGAGGAGCGGGCGCGCGGCCGCACGGTCCTGCTGTCCTCCCACATCCTCAGCGAGGTGGAGCGGCTGTGCGACCGGGTCAGCATCATCCGCACGGGGCGGACGGTGGAGAGCGGTTCGCTGGCCGAGCTGCGGCACCTGACCCGGACCAGCGTGACCGCCGAACTCGCGAGCGTGCCAGCCGGGTTGGCGGACCTGCCGGGCGTGCACGACCTCGACGTCCAGGGCCGGCGGGTGCGGCTCCAGGTCGACACCGACCGACTCGACGGGCTGCTGCGGGCGCTCGGCGAGTCGGGGGTGCGGACGCTGACGTCGACGCCGCCGACGCTGGAGGAGCTGTTCCTGCGGCACTACGCGCAGGGCGCCGGCGCCGACGACGCGAACCCGGCCGACGACGCGGACGGGGTGGCGGTGTGAGCGCGGCGTCCCTCTCCGTACGGGCCGGTGGCGCCCGGTCGTTCGCCGGTACCGGCGCCCTGGTGCGCTTCGCGGTGCGCCGGGACCGGGTGATGATCCCGGTGTGGATCGCGGTGATCGCGCTGATGGTGCTGTCCATGCCGAACAGCCTCCAGTCGATCTACGGCACCCCGGCCGCCCGCGCCCAGCTGATGCACCAGATGGCGGCGAACACCTCGCTGCGGGCCATGGTCGGGCCGGTCTTCGCCGACTCGCTGGGCGCGCTCACGGCCTGGCGGGTCGGGGTGTACGCCGGTGCGCTCGCCGCCGTGATGAGCCTGCTGGTGGTCCTGCGGCACACCCGGGACGAGGAGGAGAGCGGGCGGCAGGAGATGGTGTCGTCCGGGATGGTCGGACGGCGGGCGCCGCTGACGGCCGCGCTGGTGACGGCGGCGGGCGCCGACGCGGTCCTCGCGGTACTGGTCGCGGCGGGGCTTTCCGCGCAGGGCCGCGCGGGGGCGGTGGCGTTCGGGCTCGGGGTCGGCGGGGTCGGGCTGGTGTTCGCGACCGTGGCGGCGATCACGGCCCAGCTGACGGAGAGCGCGCGGCTGGCACGCGGGCTGACGTCGGCGGTGCTGGGCGCGGCGTTCGTGCTGCGCGCGGCGGGCGACTCGGCGTCGTCCGACGGTTCCTCGGTGCTGACCTGGCTGTCGCCGCTGGGCTGGCTGGAGGACCTGCGGCCCTTCGCGGGCGAACGCTGGTGGGTGCTCGCGCTGTTCGCGGGGGCGGCGGTGGTCCAGGGCGCGGTCGCCTACGAGCTGGCCGGGCGCCGGGACGTCGGGATGAGCTTCCTGCCCACGCGTCCGGGACCGGCGGCCGGGCGGCTCGGCACGGCGGGCGCGCTGGCCTGGCGGTTGCAGCGGGGCGGCGTGCTGGGCTGGGGACTCGGGTTCTTCGTCGCGGGGGTGGTCTACGGCGGGGTCGTGACCGGCGCGACGGACATGGTGCGGGACAGCGACCAGGCGCGGGAGATCTTCCAGCGGATGGGCGGGCAGTCGGGGCTCACCGACGCGCTGCTGGCCGCGTTGATCGGCATGCTGGGGCTGGTCGCGGCGCTGTACATCGTCCAGTCGGTGCTGCGGCTGAACGGCGAGGAGTCCTCCGGCCGGGCCGAACCGGTCCTCGCGGGCGCGGTGGGCCGGCTGCGCTGGGCGGCCGGGCATCTGGTCATCGCCTTCGGCGGCGCGGCCCTGCTGATGCTGCTCGCCGGCCTGGGCTTCGCGGCGGGCTACGGCAAGGACATCGGCCCCCTCGTGGCCGCCTGTCTCGTCCAGCTCCCCGCCATCTGGGTCATCGGCGGCATCGCCGTCCTGCTCTACGGCGTCCTGCCGCGCGGCGCGACGGCCGCCTGGGGTGTCGCGGGCGCCGTCCTCCTCCTCGGCTGGATCGGCCCCGCCCTCAAGGCCCCCCAGTCCCTGCTGGACCTCTCCCCCTTCACCCATCTCCCGAAGCTGCCGGGCGGGGCGGTGCACTGGCCGCCGATGCTGTTCCTCACGGGGCTCGCGGTGCTGTTGGTCGGGGTGGGACTGGCGGGGTTGCGGAGGAGGGATGTGGCGGGGTGAGGTGATCAATCGACGTACTGCTTGAGCTCCTCGGTGTCGAGTTCGATGCCGAGAGGCTGGGGGATCAGCAGCTTGGCACCGAAGGCCTCCTTGTGGGCGTTGCGGTAGCCGAGGCCGGGGTCCGGATCGCTGAACAGCGTGACAGTGCAGTCGTCGCGGTCGACCAGCAGGTAGAAGGGGATGCCCGCAGCACCGTAGGCCACGGGCGTCTCTTGACGATCTCGACGGTCGGTGTCGGAATCGTGGGAAGTGGCTTCAAGGACCAGGAACGCGCCCTTCGGATCGGCCCATTCGCCATGTCCGGCGAAGTGGCGCCTGGGCACGAGGACCGCGTCCGGCCGCACCCGCCCAGCGCGGTACCTCTCCGCCTTCAGTCCCTGCCCCTGGTAGAGGTCCAGGTCGGGCCGTGCCTGCATGCACTGCTGCATCAGCCACAGCACGATGCTGTTGTGGTCGCCGTCCGGCACTTTCTTGACCCCGATCCGTCCGTTGATGAACTCGAACCTGACGGTGTCGTCGGTCTCCCTGGCCGCGGACTCGGCGATCCTCTCGAACTCCTCCACCGACATCTGGGCCGACTGCAACTCGCGCTCTGCCATAACCGTCATGGTGCCCTCCTCGTAAGGCGGGCACCAGCGTGCCGTGCCGGCGGTTGGCATATGCCAGAACAGCCGCGTGATCAGCCGAACGGGTGATCAGCGCACCTCCACGCTCAGACCCTCCAGCCCCCTGATCACGAAGTTCGGCTTGCGGGCCGGTTCGGTCGCCAGGGCGAGGGTGGGGGCCTGGCGCAGCAGCGCGGTCATGGAGGCGGCCAGTTCGAGGCGGGCGAGGGGGGCGCCGATGCAGTAGTGGATGCCGGCGCTGAAGGAGATGTGCGGGTTGTCGGCGCGGGTGAGGTCGAGGCGGTCGGGGTCCGGGAAGACGGCGGGGTCGTGGTTGGCGGAGCCGAAGAGCATGGCGATCTCGGCGCCGCGCGGGATCGTCGTGCCGTCGATCTCGATGTCGTCCAGGACCCAGCGTTCGAAGAGCTGGAGCGGGGTGTCGTAGCGCATCAGCTCCTCGATCGCGGTCGGCACGAGGCGGTGGTCGGCGCGCAGGGCGGCCAGCTGGGCGGGGTTGCGGAAGAGGGCCCACCAGCCGTTGGCCGTGGCGTTGACGGTGGCCTCGTGGCCCGCGTTGAGCAGCAGTACGGCGGTGGAGATCATCTCCTGCTCGGTCAGCCGGTCGCCCTCGTCGTGCGCGGCGATCAGTCCGGAGATCAGATCGTCCCCGGGCTGCCCGCGCCGCGCGGCGATCAACTCACGCAGGTAACCGGAGAATTCGACCGACGCGCGTACCGCCCGCGCCGCCGTCTCCTCGGACGGGTTCAGCTCGTACATCCCGCAGATCGCCGCCGACCAGGGCCGCAGCAGCCCCCGGTCCGCCTCCGGAATCCCCAGCATCTCGGCGATCACCGCCACCGGCAGCGGCTCGGCGACGTCCTTCAGCAGATCGCCGCCGCCGTCCCGGACGAGGGCCGCCACCAACTCGTCCGCCAGCTGCCGCACATACGGCTCCAGCCGCTCCACCGTGCGCGGCGTGAACGCCTTCGACACCAGTCGCCGGATCCGCGTGTGGTCCGGCGGCTCCAGGTCGAGCATCCCGTGATCGTTGAGCGTGTGGAACGGCTCGTGCGCCGGGGGCGGCGCGGCCTTGCCGAACTCCTCGTGCCCGAAACGGTGTTGGTACGTCCGCCCCAGCCGCCGGTCCCGCAGCAGCGCCGAGACGTCCGCGTGGTGCGGCACCAGCCACTGGTCCGTCGGCTCGTACCGGATCACCCGCCCGCGGGCGCGCAGCTCGGCGTAGGCCGGGTACGGGTCGGCCACGAACGCCGGGTCCCAGGGGTCGAAAACGAGTTCACCGGAGCCTGCCATGCGGCGACGCTAACCCGCCGACCCACCGCCTGACCAGGACCGCACCGCACACCCGTCCCTCCGTCAGCCCGGTGTCACCAGGCGCGCCTCGTACGCGAAGACCGCCGCCTGGGTGCGGTCGCGCAGGCCCAGTTTGACGAGGATGCGGCTGACGTGGGTCTTGACGGTGGACTCGGCCACGACCAGGCGCTCGGCGATCTCCGCGTTGGACAGGCCCTGGGCGATGAGGACGAGGACCTCGGTCTCGCGTTCGGTGAGGTCGCCGTAGGCGGTCCGGGCGGTGGGCGAGGGGCGGCGGGCGTCCGGCAGACGGGAGAACTCGGTGATCAGGCGTCTGGTGACGGAGGGGGCGAGCAGGGCCTCGCCGGCGGCCACCACCCTCACGGCATCGGCCAGTTGACCGGCCGAGGCGTCCTTGAGGAGGAAGCCGGAGGCGCCCGCGCGCAGGGCCTGGTAGACGTACTCGTCCAGGTCGAACGTGGTCAGGACGAGCACCTTCGCCGTGGCGTCGGCCGCGACGATCTCGCGCGTCGCCTCGATGCCGTTGAGTTCGGGCATGCGGATGTCCATCAGGACGACGTCCGGGGCGAGCCGGCGCACCTGCTCCACCGCCTCGCGGCCGTTGACCGCCTCGCCCGCGACCTCGATGTCCGGCATCGCGTTCAGCAGGACGGAGAAGCCCTCGCGGACCATCATCTGGTCGTCCGCGATCAGGACGCGGATCGTCATGCGCCGTCCTCGGCTTCGGGGGCCGGGGCCGGCACGGGGAGGAAGACCGCCACCTCGTAGCCTCCGTCGTCCGTCCTGGCCGCCGTCATCTCGCCGTCCAGCATGGTGACACGCTCCCGCATGCCCGTGATGCCGTGCCCGGCGCCCGGCGACGGCTTCAGCAGGCTCGGCGCGGGCGGCGGACCGTTGACCACGCGCAGCCCGAGGCCGCCGAGGACGTACGAGAGCTCCACGCGGGCGCTCGCCCCGGGCGCGTGGCGCAGCGTGTTGCTCAGTGCCTCCTGGACGATGCGGTACGCCGACAGCTCGACGCCCTGCGGCAGTTCGCGCACCGCGCCCGTCACCGCCTTGTCCACGCGGAGCCCTGCCTCGCGCACATTGGCGAGCAGCCCGTCGAGGTCGGCGAGCGTGGGCTGCGGGGCGTCCGGCGCCGCGTAGTCCTCCGCGCGCACGACCCCGAGGACCCGGCGCAGCTCGGTCAGGGCCGCCACCGCGTTCTCCCGGATGGTGGCGAACGCCTTCTCCAGCTCCGGCGGCGGGTTCTCCACCCGGTAGGGCGCCGCCTCCGCCTGGATCGCGACCACCGACATGTGGTGGGCGACCACGTCGTGCAGCTCGCGGGCGATCGTGGTGCGCTCCTCCAGCAGGGTGCGCCGCGAACGCTCGTGCTCGGTCACCGTCTGCTGCGCGGTCACCTCCAGCGCGGCCTCCCGGCGGACGTGCCGTACGGCGACCACCAGCAGGATCAGCGCGGACAGGAGCAGCATCTGGGCCACGTCGGCACGGTCGTACCGGTGGCCGAACAGGCTCGCGTCGAAGAAGCCGTACACCCCGGTCAGCACCCACATCCAGGCCGCGGTGCGCGGCCGGGTGCGGAGCGCCACGACGGTGAGCACCACCAGATGGGAGAGGAAGCTGCCCGGCGTCCACGTCCCGCTCATCCAGTCGCCCCCGCTGACGATCCCGGTGACCGTGCACGCGGCGAGGGACAGCCAGAACGCCCCGGCGGGGCGCACCAGGGTCAGCAGGACCGGTGCCAGGGCCAGCAGTCCGCAGATCAGGGTCGAGGCAGCGGAGGCGTCGGCGCGGGCGACGCCGAGCCACATGGCCAGCACGCCGAAGAAGGCCACCACGGCGTGCGGGGTCCAGGTCGCGTACTCACGCGGCCGGCCCGAACGGCGGCGCACGAAACGGCTGTCGGGGCCGAGGCGCGGCAGCGGACGGTAGGCGAAGGCGTCGTGGAACAGGTCCTGCCGCAGCCCGGCGAGGGCGTCGGCGGCCAGCCGGAACTCCGGGCTGCGCGGGCGGCCGGCCCCGAGCGGTGGCGTGGCGTGCGTGTGGGTCGTCTCGGTCACACGGGAAACGGTAGGCGGCGGGCGGCGGCCGGTCGTCAGCTTGGAGGGGGGTTCCGCGGGGTCCTTCTCAGGTACTACACGGGGCATACGGCCCTCACCGCGCCCCGGGTCTGACCAGGCCCGACTCGTACGCGAAGATCGCCGCCTGGGTACGGTCCCGCAGTCCCAGCTTCATCAGTATCCGGCCCACGTGCGTCTTCACCGTCTGCTCCGCCACCACCAGGCGGACCGCTATCTCCGCGTTGCTCAGCCCCTGCGCGATCAGTGCCAGCACCTCCGTCTCCCGTTCGGTGAGGTCGCCGACGCGCCGGCGCAGCGGGGAGCGGCGGCCGCCGTCCAGGCGGGAGAACTCGGCGATGAGGCGCCGGGTGATGCCGGGGGCGAGCAGGGCGTCGCCGCCCGCCACCACCCGTACCGCCTCGGCGAGTTTGTCGGCGGAGGCGTCCTTGAGCAGGAACCCGGAGGCGCCGGCGCGCAAAGCGTCGTACACGTACTCGTCCAGGTCGAAGGTGGTCAGCACCAGTACCTTGACGGCGGGTTGGGCGACCGTGATGTGTTCGGTCGCCTGGATGCCGCCGAGTTCGGGCATGCGGATGTCCATCAGGACGACGTCCGGGGCCAGTTCGGCGGCCTTGGCTATCGCCTCCCGGCCGTCCACCGCCTGGCCGACCACCTCGATGCCGGGCTGGGCGTCGAGCAGCACGGTGAAGCCCTGCCGCACCATCTCCTGGTCGTCGGCGATGAGCACGCGGATGGCGTCGGCGCCGCTCGTCATGGGGTCTGTTCTCCTGTCGCGGGCGAGGAAGGCGAGAAGGGCGGGGGGACCGGGGGCGGCGGGTCCTCGGACGGGGTGCCGTCACCGGGGAGGAAGGCCGTGACCGTGAAGCCGCCCCGCGCGGTCGGGGCCGCGGTGACCCGGCCGCCGAGCATCGCCGCGCGCTCGCGCATGCCGAGCAGCCCGTGCCCGGCTCCCTGGGAGGGCAAAACCGGCTGCCCGGCGGGGGAGTTGGCCACCTCCAGATGGAGGCCGTCGGGACGGTGGGCGACCTCGACGCGCACCTTCGACCCCGGCGCGTGCCGCAGCGCGTTGCTCAGCGCCTCCTGCACGATCCGGTACGCCGACAGTTCCACGCCTGGGGTGTAGGGCCGCACCGTGCCCCGCACCTCGGCGCTCACGTCCAGCCCCGCGGCGCGCGTGTTCTCGATCAGGGTGCCGAGCCGGGCGAGGGTGGGCTGGGGGGCGTCCGGGGCGGCCCCGGTGCCGGGCGCGCCGAGCCCGTAGGGGCCCTCGGGGTCCTCGGGGTGCGCGGAGCGCAGGACCCCGAGGACCCGGCGGAGTTCGGTCAGGGCCTCCAGTGCGTTCTGCCGGATGCCCGCGAGGTTCTCCTCCAGTTCGGGCGAGGGCCGCTCCACGAGGTGGGGGGCCACCTGGGCCTGGATGGAGATGACCGACATGTGGTGGGCGACCACGTCGTGCAGCTCCCGGGCGATGCGGCTGCGCTCCTCCAGCAGGGTGCGGCGGGCCCGCTCCTCTGCGGTGAGGCTGGTCTGCTCCACGAGTTCGGCGCGCGCCTGCTGGCGGCCGCGCACGGCGATGCCGAGCGCCACGACCACCGCGGACAGCACCACCGCGGCGACCCCGGTCGGCTGGTAGACGACCCCGCCCCAGCCGCCCTCCAGGAGGGCGGTGACCAGCGCGGTCAGGACCAGCGCCTCGACCGCCACCCGGGCGCGCACGCGCAGCGCGAGCAGCAGCATGACCAGCAGGTGCGCGACGATCCCGGCGACGGTCCAGGGCCAGGAGAACACCACGCCGGGTATCCGGCCCAGGTGGTCGTGGACCGCGGCGGCGCACACCACGGTCGCCGCCATGGACAGCCACCAGGCCGCCATGGGCCGGCGCAGCGCCAGCACGGCCGCACCAGCCTGCGCGAGGCCGATCGCGAAGGAGGAGCCGAGACTCACCCCGCCGTTGTTCGCGAGCTGCGCCACACCGCCGGCCCCGACCCCGAACGCGGCCAGGCACACCAGCCCGTGCGGCAGCCAGCGCAGCCACACGAACACCGGCAGCGGATCGCGCCGGAGCGTGCACAGATCGTCCCGCAACACCACCAGCAACTGCCGCGCCCGGTCCGCGAGCAGCGCGAATCCCTGACGACCCCCCGTTTCGGTCACGCCGTCCACCTTAGACACGGCGACCTCGGGAAACACGGGGGCCCGCCCCCCTTTCCCCGTCGCCCGCGACGCCCCGGTGCACCCGGACCACCCGGCTGCGACGACCGTGCGCACCCCGGTCGCGCGCACGGCGGCCACCGCCCTGTTCGTACGACCGGAACGCGCCCCAGCACACCGTCAGGACCAGCGCGAACACCGGGAGCCAGAGGAGGCGGACGGCGATCCAGGCCGGGCCGTCGGGCGCGGTGTGCAGTCCGGGCAGGCGGCCGGCCGGGAGGGCCGCGGCGGTGGTGGCCATCAGGGCGGTCTGGTGCCACAGGAAGATCGTCATCGCGGAGAGGTTGACCGTGGCCACCGCCGCCCACGGCAGGGGACGGCGCATCGCGCGGCGCAGCCGGTCGCGCAGCAGCAGCGCCAGCCCGCACTGGGCGAGGCCGAAGGTGACGGCGGCGAGGGTCGGCGGGTCGAGGTTGGAGACCGCCGCGCCGGGGACGCCGACCATGGCGGCCGGGTAGCCCGCCCAGCCGACGAGGAGCGCCGTGGCCGTCGTACCGGAGGCGAGCAGGACCCAGCCCGCGCGGCGGGTGTCCAGCTCGCCGCGGGTCCAGGCGGCACCGAGGGTGTAGGGGACCAGCCAGCCGGCGGGCAGGTTCGCCCAGCCGAGCCAGGAGGGGCCGAGGTGCAGGCCGAAGCGCAGCACGTCCACGTGCAGGACGACGGCGAGCGGCCACAGCGGGTGCAGCCGGGTGACGAGCGGGGTCGCGGCGGTCAGCGCGGCGAACACCAGCAGGAACCACAGCGGGGACAGGGCGAGTTTGCCGAGTGTGTGGACGGTGTCCGCCGGGGCGCCGGTGAGCAGCAGGGCCGCGGTGACCACGGCCCACAGGCAGAGGAGGGCGAGGACCGGGCGGGCGAGCCGGGCCAGGCGCGAGTGCAGCCACTGTCCGTACGTCAGGCCGCGGGCGCGGGCGGAGGCGAGGCTCTTGGTGGCCACGTGCCCGCCCACCAGGAAGAACACCGCCAGGGTCTGGAAGACCCAGGAGACCGGGGCCAGCCAGGGCATGCGCCCCAGGGGGCTGGCGGTGTGCAGTCCGTCGTCGTGCGCGACCAGCGCGGTGACCAGCCAGTGGCCGAGGACGACACCGAGGATCGCGCAGGCCCGCAGGGCGTCGACGGCGCGGTCGCGGGAGTCGGGGGTGGCCGCGTCGACGCGGCGGGCGCCGTGCCGTATCGCCGACCGGATGCTCCTTGCCGTACGGCTGCCGGTGTCAGGCACGGGTGACCTCCGAGGTCTCGCCGCGGGTGATCCGGGCCAGGTTGGCGAGGGAGGCCGAGCCCGGGGTGAAGTAGCCGCTGTGGTCGGCGTCGCCCGCGGCGAAGACCCGGGCGCCGAAGGCGCGGGAGACCGGGTCGGTGCCGAGGCCGACGGTGGCGAGGAGCAGGTCGACGCGCACGTGCGGCACGTGGGCCACCCAGTCGTCGGTGCCGCGGGCCGCCCAGACGCGGGCGCGGGTGCCGAGGCCGCGGACGTCGTCCGCGCCGGTGCCGGGGCTGCCGACCAGGGCGATGTCGTCCACGTCGAGCCCGCGCGCGGCCCGGCCGCAGACGACGGAGCCGTAGGAGTGGCACAGGAGGGCGAGGTGCGCGTGGGCGGGGGCGAGGGCGCGCAACTGCCGTACGAGGGCGTGCAGACGGGGGGCGGCCTCGTCGGCGCGGGTGGTGGTGGCGACCGTGGTGCTGACCGTGGCCGGGGTGGTGTAGCCGAGCCAGGCGACGACGGCGGTACGGGGCCCGGGGGCGCGGTCGGCGGCCGCGTACAGGGACTCGGCCGCGCGGTGGAAGCGGCCGTAGGTGTCGAGGGAGGTGTCCGAGCCGGGGACGAGGATCGCGATGCGGTCGGCGTGGGCGAGGTCGCCGAAAACCTCGGTGGCAAGGCCCGCGCCGCGCCCGTCGAAGGCCAGCAGCCGGCGGTGGGCCGAGGCCAGAGTGCGGTCGGCGTCGGCGCGGCGGGAGTCGCCGTGGGCGGCGGCCATCCGGGCGGCGCGGTCGGCGTCGGCGCGGTTGGCGGCGTAGACGGTGGTGAGGGCGGCCGGGGTGAGCGGGGGCAGGGCCGCGGGTGCGGGCGCCGGGACGCGGGGTCGGGCGGCCGCGGAGAGGGGGACGGTGAGGGCCGCGGCGAGGAGGGCGGCGACGAGGGTACGGCGGGTGCGGTGCGGGGGGCGCCCCATGGCGGCTTCCTTCCAGCCGACCCGGCCATCGGGCTTGGCTGGAAGGGAAGTTAGGAAGCGAGGGGGGTCGTCGGCGTCCCGCCGGGGAGCTGTCCTGCGGAGTACCTCTCAGGTACTACGGGTATGACCGCGGTTCCCCTTACGGGTCGCTCACCAGGCGAGCTGGGCGATCTCCTCCGCGACGACGGCGCAGGCGTCGGCGGCCGGGTCGATGAGCGGGAAGTGGCCCACGTCCTCCAGCAGCGTCAGGCCCGCCATCTCCCCCGCCCTGGCGGCGGCTTCGGCGTACGCCTCGCTGACCGCCTGCGGTACGACGAGGTCCGCACGCCCCTGTACGAGGGTGGTGGCGATGCCCGTCGGGAGGAGGAGGGCGGGGTCGGCGTACGGTCGCCTCTGCTCGAAGTGCTCGTTGCCGCCGAGGAGTTGGAGCGAGGCGTTCTCGCACACGCCCAGTTCCTCCGCCACCGTGAAGTCGGCGATCGGGGCGAGGGCGACGACGCCGCGCAGGGGGGCGGCTTCGGGTATGCGCCAGGGGGAGTCCTGGGGCAGGACGTGGCGTGCGGCGGCCCACAGGGCGAGGTGGCCGCCCGCGGAGTGGCCGGTGAGGACGGTACGGCGGGCGTCGGCCCCCGGGACCGCCTCGCGGGCCAGGGCCGGGAGGGCGTCCAGGGCGGCGGCGACGTCGTCGAAGGTGTCGGGCCAGCGGCCGGCCGGCGGGGTCCGGCCCTCGGCGGGCGCCTCGCCGCCGCGTCGGTACTCGACGTTGGCCACGGCGAAGCCCTTGCGCGCGAGGAAGTCCGCGAGGGGTGTCACGTGACGGCGGTCGTAGCGGGCGCGCCAGGCGCCGCCGTGCAGGAGGACGACCAGGGGGGCGGGGGCGCCCTCCGCGGTGCGGGGCGCGTAGAAGTCGATCACCTGATCGGGGTGGGGGCCGTAGGGGGCGGTGGCGTCGGGGTCGACCGGGGTGTGCGAGAAGGCCGACTCCTCTTCGGCGGCGGCGCGGGCTGCGGCGGCGTCGTCCGGCATGCTCCAACCTCTCAACGACGGAACGTTCTTGGTGCGGCGGACCGGGTGGGGGTCTTCGTCGGCCGTTGGCGGGGAACGGTACCAGGCGGGTGACGTGCGTCGACGCGGGGCGGGGGTCCGCCCGCCGGCGCGTGCGGGGCGCCGCCTGCGGCCGACCGCCGCGCGGTTCCCCAGGGGTGCGGGGAACCGCGCGACGAGCCGCCGTCGGCCCGCGGCCGACGGCGGTGGGCGGCCAGGGCCCGTCTTCCGGATCTTGCCGGGGTCGCGGGAGAGGCCTAACCCCTCAGAACCGTCGCCAGGACCCTCGCCGCCCGCTCCGCGTCCGCGAAGCTCGTGTACAGCGGGGTGAAGCCGAAGCGGAGGATGTCCGGGGGCCGGAAGTCGCCCACGACGCCCGCCGCGATCAGCTTCTTCATGACCTCGCCCGCGTCCTCGCAGCGCAGCGAGACCTGGCTGCCGCGCTCCTCGTGGGCGGCCGGGGTCACGGATTCCACGCGGTCCCCGGCGTACTGGGCCACGCACTCCAGGAAGAAGTCCGTCAGCGCGAGCGACTTCGCCCGGACGGCGCCGACCGGCACGCCCTCCCAGACGTCCAGCGCCGCCTCCAGCGCCAGCATGGAGAGGATGTCCGGCGTACCCACGCGCCCGCGCACCGCGCCCGGCGCCGGATCGTACGACGGGCTCATGCCGAAGGGGTCGGCGTGGGAGTTCCAGCCGGGCAGCGGGGAGTCGAAGCGGGGCTGCGCCGCGCGGCGGACGTAGAGGAACGCCGGCGAACCGGGCCCGCCGTTCAGGTACTTGTACGTGCAGCCGACCGCGAGGTCCACCCCGTGCTCGTCGAGCCCCACGGGCAGCGCACCCGCGCTGTGGCACAGGTCCCACACCGCGAGGGCCCCCGCGGCATGGACCGCGGTGGTGAGCGACGGCAGGTCGTGCAGCCGGCCGGTGCGGTAGTCGACGTGGTTGAGCAGCACCGCCGCCGTCCGGGGCCCGAGCGCGTCCGGCACCTGCGCGGGCGTCACCGCGCGCAGGGTGCGGCCGGTCAGCCGTGCCGCCGACTCGGCGATGTACCCGTCCGTGGGGAACGTGGTCGCGTCCACCAGGATCTCGGTACGGTCCTCCCCCGCCATCCGTGCCGCGGCCACCACTGCCTTGAACACGTTGACGCTGGTGGAGTCGCCGACCACGACCTGCCCCGGCGCCGCCCCGACCAGCGGGGCGATCCGCTCGCCGATCCGCTCCGGCGCCGTCCACCAGCCGCTCTCCTCCCAGGAGCGGATGCGCAGCTCGCCCCACTCGCGGCGCACGACGTCCGCGAGCCGGTCGGGGAGGTGCGCGGGCAGCGCGCCGAGGGAGTTGCCGTCGAGGTAGACCACGTCGTCGAGGACGAACCGCGAACGCAGCGGCGCGAGTCCGTCCGCCGCGTCCAGTTCCTCGGCCTTCAGGTTGAGTTCAGACATGGGACCGCGCCGTCCACAGCTCGGGGAACACGTTCTTGCGGGCGCGCCTCTCCAGCCAGGCCACCCCGGCGGAGCCGCCCGTGCCGGCCTTGGCGCCCATCGCGCGGCGGGTGGCCACGAGATGGTCGTTGCGCCAGCGCCACACCAGCTCGGCGACGTCGGTCAACGCCTCGCCGAGGCGGACGAGTTCGCCGTCCTGCTCGCCGGAGTAGACGGCGGCCCATGCCTGTTCGACGGCCGCGTCGGGCTCGTGGCGCTGGGAGACGTCGCGGTCGAGGACGGCGTCCGGGATGGCGTGGCCCCGGCGGGCCAGCAGCCGCAGCACCTCGTCGTAGAGGCTGGGCTCGTGCAGCGCCTTCTCCAGTTCCGCGTGGGCGCGGGGCGCGCCGCGGTGCGGGACGAGCATGGACGCGGACTTCTCGCCGAGCAGGAACT
Source organism: Streptomyces sp. NPDC001056 (assembly GCF_053598955.1). Taxonomy (NCBI): domain Bacteria; kingdom Bacillati; phylum Actinomycetota; class Actinomycetes; order Kitasatosporales; family Streptomycetaceae; genus Streptomyces; species Streptomyces sp. NPDC001056. Next base: position 106,694 of record NZ_JBSFLI010000001.1, read on the forward strand.
CCAGGCGCCGGTACATCGCCGACTGGAAGCCGGAGCCCTCGCCGAGGGCGCCGCGGTAGGAGTTGAACTGGGCGGGGGTGAGACCGGCGAGCGGGGTCCAGGAGGCGTTCAGGGCCTCCAGCTCGCGCACGGAACGCTTCAGCGCGGAGATCGCGGTGGGCACGTCGTCCGAGCGCAGCGCCCTGGCGGCGGTCTCCCACTCGTGCACGAGCACCGTGAACCACAGCTCCATCACCTGGGTGGTGACCAGGAAGACCATCTCGCCGGGGTCGTCCGAGAGGGTGTGCTGGAGGTGGGTCAGCAGGTCCGCACGGACGTAGTCCTCGTACGGCGTCGTACCCGCGAAATCGAGATGCGGGGTCTCGGGCTCAGCGGCCTCGTGGGGGTGAGCCTGTTGGGACATCGCTGTCTCCTGTTGTTGCTCCGGGTAGCGGTCCGCCCCTGCCGATGCCGGCACGGGGGCCCCGGTCCCCAATCGCATCCTCCGCAATGACCACGGGTACGGCAAGGCCCGCCTGCTGCCAGACGGGCCACACAGGTGACAGCCGGTGTCCGGGCTCAGCCGAGGGTCTGGGCCGCGGTGGGCGAGGAGTCCTTCAGGAACTGCGTGCAGCGCTCGTACTCGTCCTGCTCGCCGATGGCCTGGGCGGCACGGGCGAGGGCGTGCAGGGCGCGCAGGAAGCCGCGGTTGGAATCGTGCTCCCAGGGGACGGGGCCGTGGCCCTTCCAGCCGCTGCGGCGCAGGGAGTCCAGACCGCGGTGGTAGCCGGTACGGGCGTAGGCGTACGACTCCACGACCGAGCCGCGCTCGAAGGCGTCGTCGGCGAGCTGCGCCCACGCGAGGGAGGAGGTGGGGTGCTGCGCGGCGACGTCCGCCGGCGCGGTACCCCCGGCCAGCTGCTCACGGGGTTCGGGGTCGTCGGGGAGGTGGATCGGGGGCGGCCCGCCGAGCAGGTTCTCGTGAATGGTCATGGGTTCAGTCTCGCGTACGCGGACCCACGACCGGCGGCACCCCGAAGGGGCGGCTACGAACCGCTCCGCTCCCCCTCCAGCGGTGGCGCGGCGAGCGAGCAGTGCGTATGCCGCTCGGGATGCCGACACCCCGCCGCCGGACGGCCCTTGACCAGGAAGAACGCCAGCCCCGCCCCCACCACCAGCACCCCCGCGCAGATCGGCATCGCCCGGTCGAACGAGGCGTCGAAGGCCGTGGCCGAGCGGTACGCGTCCGCGCCCATCCCCGCCAGCAGCGGCAGCGCCGCCACCGCGACCAGCCCCGCCGCACGGGCCGCCGCGTTGTTGATGCCGCTGGCGACGCCCGCGCGGGCGGTGTCGACGGAGGCGAGGACCGTCGCGGTCAGCGGCGCGACGAGGGTGACCATGCCCGCGCCCATCACCAGCAGCGCGGGGAGCACGTCGGCCCAGTAGCTCGCGCCCGGCCCGACGCGCAGCATCAGCAGCATCGCGACCGCGCACAGCAACGGCCCGGCGGTGAGCGGCAACCGCGGCCCCGTACGGTCGGACAGCGCGCCCGACGCGGAGGAGAACAGCAGCATCAGGACGGTGGTCGGCAGCAGCGCCGTCCCCGCGGCCAGCGGCGACCAGCCGACCGCCACCTGCAACTGGAGCGCGGTGAGGAAGAAGAAGCCCCCGAAGGCCGCGTACACGCACAGCGTGACCAGGTTGACCGCGGTGAACTGGCGTGAGGCGAAGACGTCCGGCGGCAGCATGGGATCGGGGCGATGCCGTTCGACGTACACGAACGCGGCCGCCGCGCAGAGGCCGAGCACCGCGCTCACCGCCACCGCCGCCGTACCCCCCTGCGCCTCGATGAGCGCGTACGTCAGCAGCGCGAGGGACAGCGCGCCCAGCACCGCCCCGAGGACGTCGAAGCGGCCGTGGGCGCCCTCGTCGGCCGACTCCGGCACGTGCCGCAGGGCCACCGGCACGCAGAGCAGGGCGAGCGGCACGTTGAGCAGGAAGACCCAGCGCCAGCCGGGCCCGGAGACCAGCCAGCCGCCCAGGAAGGGGCCGACCGCCGCGCCGATCCCGCCGAACCCGGACCACAGGCCGACGGCCCGGCTGCGGTCGTCGGGATGGAAGGACGCCTGGATCAGGGCGAGCGAGCCGGGGGTGAGCAGCGCCCCGCCGACGCCTTGCAGGGCGCGCGCCGCGATCAGCGGCACGACGTCCGGCGCGATGCCGCACAGCAGGGAGGCGGCGGCGAACCAGACGACCCCGAGCACGAAGATCTTCCGGCGGCCGTAGCGGTCGCCGAGGGAGCCGCCGAGCAGGATCAGCCCGGCCAGCGTGACCATGTACGCGTTGACGGTCCACTGGAGCGCGCCGAGGCTCGCGTCCAGCTCACGGCCGATGCGGGGCAGCGCCACGTTGACGACGGTCGAGTCCAGCATGGCCATGCTGGAGCCGAGCACCGTGGTGAGCAGGATCCACGTACCCCGGGACGAGCCGAGCCGGACTGCGGGCATGCCCCCACATATAACCGGCGTGCGGCGGCGCTGCGCGCGGACACGGCGGTACGGCGGCCCCGGCGGCCTGGTCGTGCCGACCGCCGGGACCGCCGTACGCGATGTACGGACGTACCGCTTACTTGATCCTGTTGCCCGCCGAGCGCAGGTGCTGCGTGGCCTCCACGACGCGCGCGGCCATGCTCGCCTCGGCCAGCTTGCCCCAGGTGCGCGGGTCGTAGGCCTTCTTGTTGCCGACCTCGCCGTCGACCTTCAGGACGCCGTCGTAGTTCGCGAACATGTGACCGGCGACCGGACGCGTGAACGCGTACTGGGTGTCGGTGTCCAGGTTCATCTTGACCACGCCGTTCTCCAGCGCGGTCTGGATCTCCTGCTCGGTGGAGCCGGAGCCGCCGTGGAAGACGAAGTCGAACGGGGACTCCTTGCCGAACCGCGCGGCCACGCCCTCGCTGAGCTCCTTCAGCAGCTCGGGACGCAGGACGACGTTGCCCGGCTTGTACACGCCGTGCACGTTGCCGAAGGACGCGGCCAGCAGGTAGCGGCCCTTCTCACCGAGGCCGAGCGCCTCCGCCGTACGGATCGCGTCGTCGACCGTGGTGTACAGGGAGTCGTTGATCTCGTGCGAGACGCCGTCCTCCTCACCCCCGGTCGGGGTGATCTCCACCTCCAGGATGATCTTGGCGGCGCGAGTGCGCTCCAGCAGCTCCTGGGCGATGGCGAGGTTGTCGGCGAGGGTCTCGGCGGAACCGTCCCACATGTGGGACTGGAACAGCGGGTTGCGGCCGGCCTTCACGCGCTCCTCGGAGACCGCGATCAGCGGACGGACGTACCCGTCGAGCTTGTCCTTCGGGCAGTGGTCGGTGTGCAGCGCGATGTTGACCGGGTACTTCTCCGCGACGATGTGCGCGAACTCGGCCAGCGCGACCGCGCCGGTCACCATGTCCTTGCTGTACTGACCACCGAGGAACTCGGCGCCACCGGTCGAGATCTGGACGATGCCGTCGCTCTCCGCCTCCGCGAAGCCGCGCAGCGCCGCGTGCAGGGTCTGGCTGGAGGTGACGTTGATGGCCGGGTAGGCGAACTTGCCTGCCTTCGCCCGGTCGAGCATCTCGGCGTAGACCTCGGGGGTTGCGATGGGCATCTGTCCGCTCCTTGTGTTGCGGGTGGGTTCTGCTACGGCCCTGACCTAGACCTGGTGGGTGACGTCGTCGTCGGCCCCCCATCTTTCCAGACAGCATTCCAGACCGGGGGTAACGGACGACGCCCCTCCAAGTCCAGGTCAAAGGGGCGCGTCAGTCCAGACCCAGTTCATCCTTCGAGAAGGCGAAGAGGTACGGGACGTCCGCCTGTTCGGCGATCGCCTCGGCGGCACCGGTGGCCCGGTCCACGATCGTGGCGACGGCGACGACCTCCGCGCCCGCCTCGCGCAGCGCCTCCACCGCGGTCAGCACGGAGCCGCCGGTGGTGGAGGTGTCCTCGACGGCCAGGACGCGCCGGCCCTCGACCTCGGCGCCCTCGATACGGCGCTGGAGGCCGTGCGCCTTGCCCGCCTTGCGCACCACGAAGGCGTCCAGGACCTTGCCGCGCGCGGCGGAGGCGTGCAGCATCGCGGTGGCGACCGGGTCGGCGCCCAGGGTGAGGCCGCCGACCGCCTCGAAGTCCAGTTCGGCGGTCAGGTCGAGCATGACCTGACCGACCAGCGGCGCGGCCGTGCCGTCCAGCGTGATCCGGCGGAGGTCGATGTAGTAGTCGGCTTCCTTGCCCGAGGAGAGGGTCACCTTGCCGTGCACCACGGCCTTGTCCTTGATCTGCTGAAGCAGCTCTGCGCGTACGTCGCTCATGGGGCCCAGCTTAAAGGCGCCGCCAGCTCCAGATCGTGGTCGCCTCCAGCGGCTCCAGGGGCGTGACCAGGCGCGGCTGCGTGTTCAGGCCGTTGGGCGGGCCGGTCTGCGGCTCCACGCACACGGCCTCGGCCTGCTCGTCGTAGACCACCACCCACTCCTCGCGGCTGGCCACCTTCAGCTCCAGCCGCTGCGGCCAGGTGAGCGTGACGTCCACCCCGCCGGGCATGCCGAAGCAGTCGTCCCACGGGCCCGGCCCCGGATCGACGCGGTTGCCGGTGGGCAGGTGGTCGGCGCCGCGCTCCTCCTGCCAGGCGGGCGCGAAGTCCAGGGTCACGTCCGCGCCGTCGAGGGTGCGGCAGAACCAGGGGTGCCAGCCGATCTGCGCCGGGAACGAGTCGTCGTACGTCTCCACGGACATCGTCAGCGTCAGGCTGTCCTCGGCGAGCGCCACGATCTGTGTGACGCGCCCGGAGTGCGGCCAGGGGTCGGTCAGCTCGTGCGTGATCACCGCCTCGCGCTCCGTGACGCGGGCGGTGCGCCAGGCGCCGTCGCGGGCGGTGCCGTGGATGGCGTGCGGCGGGGCGTTGAGGGGCATCTGCCGGACGATGCCGCCGTCGAGGAAACGGCCGTCGCGGATGCGGCCGGCCCAGGGCACCATGGGGAAACAGCCGAAGCGGTCGCCCTGCCGCAGCAGTTGCGTGTCGCCGATCCGCAGGCCGCCGACGCGGCCGCCGCTCCCGGGCCGCACGATCACCTCCGCGTCGCCCGCGGTCAGCGTGATGTCTTCGTCACTCACGGGACGACAGTACTGGGGTGTGCGAGCCCCGAGCGCCGCTTCGGGCCGTGGATGACCTGTCGCGCCCACGCGGCTGAGCCGCGGACCGACACCGCCCCCGCGCCCTCCCGAGGCACCCCGCCGCTCAACGGCGTCTGCGCAGTGCCCGTCCCACCACGATCGCCGACGCCACCGCCAACGCCGCCGCCGGCGCCGCCCACTTCAGTGCCTGGTTCGCCGAAACGGTCTGGGGGGCCGGTACCGGGGCATAGCGACCGCGCGGCGGGGCGTGGTCGACCTCCTCCGCGCTGCGGCCGATCATCGTGCGCCGGGCGTGCGCGGCCTCCGCCGGGGGTACGCCGGTGTCGGCGAAGTCGTCCGCGGGGCCCTCCGCGTCCTCGGCCGCGTCCTCCTCGCCGTCCTCGTCGTCCGCGCCGGGGTCCAGCGAGGATGGCGGGATCTCGGCGTCGAAGACGGACGGGTGCCCGGCCTCCGGCTCCTCTTCCCGCTCCTGCGCGCCCTCCCCCAGCCCCTCAAGGAACCGGGTCAGCAGTCGTGCCGCCGCCGAGGACACCGCCTCCGCGGGAAGCTCCGCGATCCGGCCGGACGCGTCGGCCGTGCCCTCGACCGTCACCGCCGTACCGCCCTCGGTGCCGGCGAGGCGCAGGGTGAGGGCGAGCTTGACCGTGCCGGTGCCGCGGGCCTCGGTGGCGTCGCCCTCGACGGTGTACGTGCCGTCCTCGTGGGCGCGCACCCGCGCCGTCCCCCGGTAGGTGACGGAGTGTCCGCCGACGCGCAGCTTGAGGCGGCCGGCCACGGGCGGGGCGCCGGCGTCCTGCTGGAGCCCGGGGACGGCACGGGCGACGCGCGCGGGGTCGGCGAGTGCCGTGGCGAGACGGTCGGTCGGGACCGGGACGAAGACCTGGTGCTCCATGTCGGCTGAGCCTACCCAGGAGCGGCCGGGTCGTACCCTCCCCGGAGCCGGCACATGCGCGGGCGGCCGGTCAGTACCGCGGATGGATCAGGGTGGAGGCGGGCAGCCCCCCGATCCGGGTCCGCTCGGCCGCCCGCCGGTCCGCCGCGAGCGCGGCCGGGGTGAGCGTGCCTGCGGGGGTCGAGGGGTCGAGGAGCAGGGGCGGGGCGGTGCGGCCCGGGGCGGCCAGCAGGAAGCCCCAGTCCTGCGGGGCCTCCGGCGCGCCGACCGAGCGGTCGGGGCCCGCCGGGAAGCCGGGCTCCCGGCCGAGGACGCGGTAGGGAGTGGCGGTGAACCGGGCGGCGCGCAGGGTCGCGGCGACCGTCCAGAAGACGCGGGGGCGGGTGGTGAGGGGGCCCGCGTGCACGACGAGCCGGCCGCCGGGGGCGAGTGCGCGGCGGGTGAGGCCGTAGAACTCCTCGGAGTACAGCTTGGTGCTGGCGGTGATGCCGGGATCGGGGAGGTCCGCGATCACGACGTCGTACGAGGCCGCGGGCGCGGTGCGCAGCCAGCCCAGGGCGTCGGCGACGGTGAGGTGGACGCGGGGGTCGGCGTAGGCATGGCCGTTGGCGGCGGCCAGGCCGGGGTCGCGGCGGGCCAACCGGGCGAGTTCCGGGTCGAGTTCGACGACGTCGACGCGGCGCACCCCGGGGTGGCGCAGCACTTCGCGGGCGGCGAGGCCGTCGCCGCCGCCGAGGATCAGGACGCGGGAGTGCGCTCCGGTGAGGGCGGGGTGCACCAGGGCCTCGTGGTAGCGGCGGGCGTCCCGGCCGCCGACGCGGAGCCGGCCGTCGAGGTAGAGGTCGAGGGGGCGGCCGTCGGTGCCGCCCGCGAGGACGACCTCCTGCGTCCCCGTCTGCACGGCGACCCGGACGTCCGCGCCGTACACCGCCCGGCGCGCGGCGCGTTCGAAGTCGGCGGACAGGGCGGCGGCCGAGGCGAGGATGCCGAGGACGAGGGCGCCGACGAGGAGCAGGGTCCAGCGGGCGCGGCGGGTCAGGTCGCGCCGGAAGAGGCCGAGGACGAGGGCGCCGCCCGCCACGACGTTGACCATGCCGGTGAGCAGCGCGCCGGTCGACTGGCCGAAGAACGGCAGGAGCACGAAGGGGAAGGCGAGGCCGCCGACGAGGGCGCCGACGTAGTCCGCGGCGAACAGGTCGGCCACGGCGGCGGGCGCGTCCTGTCTGCGGATGCGCTGGATCAGCTCCATCAGGAGCGGGACCTCGGCGCCGATGAGCAGGCCGATGGCGAGGGAGAAGGCGACCAGGAGGCAGCGCGGGCCCTCGGCCCACAGCCCGCCCCAGCCGCCGGTCCAGGCGAACACGGCGTACAGGGCCATCGCGCTGCACCCGCCGACGAGCGCGAGGAGCGTCTCGACGGCGCCGAAGCCGACGGCCGTGTGCCGGCGCAGCCGTTTGGCGCCGAGCGAGCCGATGCCCATCGCGAACACCATCACGGACAGCACGACGGAGGCCTGGGTGACCGAGTCGCCGATCAAGTACGAGGCGAACGCGACGAGTTCGAGCTCGTACACGAGTCCACAGGCCGCGCAGACGAAGACGCACCCGAGGACCAGGAACCGCCCGGTGCCGGGCCGGACGGGGAGGCACCCGGGGCCGGTCCGGGAGGGCGGGGCGCCCGGTGGCGCGGGGGCCTGCGATTCGATCACTCTGCGACGTTACGTCACACGACGGGCGCGCTTTGTCACCCACAGGTGTGGATCTGGGGGCAGTCGACCCCATCCAGGTTTATGCCGCGTGAGAGGTCGGTCCGGCCGGGCGTCCGCCGGTTCGCACCGCACGGGCGCCGCCGCGTCCCGCCGCACGGGCGCCGCCGCGTCCCGCCGCGCGAACTCCGCGGGCTCAGGCCGCCTCGGCGTCCTGGCCGCGCTGCCGTTTCCGTGCCCGCGCGCCCACCCGGGTGCGGGTGGCGACGAGTTGGCCGTCCTGCGGGTAGGCGTGCCACGTGCGCCAGTGCACATGGTCGTCGTGCCGCTGGGCCAGCATCGCGGTGAACGCGTGCGGGCTGCCCGGGAAGACGCCGGCGAGCCCGTGCGGGTGCTCGGAGACGAGGGCGAGCAATTCCTGGGCGCGGCCCGCGAAGGAGCCGGGAGTGAGCATCTCGACGCGCGCCGCGAACTCGTACTCCCACGCGCCGACGCGCTTGGCGACGCCGAGCGGCAGCGGGGTGCTGGAGCCGGGGATGCAGGCCACCGTCTCGGAGCACAGGCCGCGCTCCTCCTCCAGGAGGACCTGGTGGGAGGCGCCGAGCAGTCTCAACTGGAGCTTCGCACCGGTCAGTTCGAGGTCGAGGGTGGCCAGGGCGGGAAGCGGCTCGCGCCCGAGGGCCCAGGCGAGGTCGGCAGCGCGCGTATCGGTGTAACTGGTGTTCAGGGTCGTGAGCATGGATCGGCTCCGCTAACACGCAAATGAGGGGAGAGGCCGTGTCAGCCCGGCCGGCCCGGCCGGTACGAGGCGTCTGCGAGACGTCCTGGGGGCTGCGTTGGCTGCATTGGCGTTTTAGAGGGAATCATGAACAGAGGGGCCGCCACAGCGTTTTTACCCAACTTCGGGGGCTTTCCATCCCTCGGGGGGCTCACAGTTCAACTGTTCCACCACGGCGCACGCCGGGCGCGGGCACGGAGACCCGCACCCCGCGCCCCGGCGGCCTCCGCGGGCCCGTGCGCCTCGGCACTCCCCCCTTGCCCAGGGGCCTCGGCGGCCTCCCCTGCACGGGCGTAGAGGAACGTTCGTTCTTGACCGACCGTTCTTTAATCGCCTACGGTTCCGGGCATGGGACGACCACGCGCCTTCGACACGGACCAGGCCGTCAGTGCCGCCGCCGCCCTCTTCGCCGCCCGCGGCTACGAGGGCACCTCGGTGGACGACCTGGTCACGGCCACCGGCGTCCACCGCGGCAGCCTCTACAAGGTCTTCGGCTCCAAACGGGGCCTGCACCTGACCGCGCTGCGCAACCACCTCGACCACGAGATCCACCCGACCAGCGCCGCCATCGCCACCCTCACCGACCCCGCGCAGGCACTGACGGCGGCCATCGCCTCGTACGACAACGGCCCGGCCGCCGGACTCCTCCTCCTCGCCGCCGCCGAACGCGCCCCCCACGACCCGGAGGTCGCCGCGCTGGTCGCGGAAGGCGTCACCGCGCTGGAGGACGCCCTGCGCCCCTCCCACGGTGACGCCGCCCCCCAACTCGCCTCCACCGTCCTCGGTACCCGCCTGCGCCTGCGCGCCCAGCCGGCCGCCCCCAAGGAGCACTGACATGGCCCTGATCTCCATCGACCGCGAACGCGGCCTGCTGACCGCCGAGTTCCAGGGCCTCGACAAGCTCTGGGCGCTCAAGAGCCGCCTGGAGATCCCCCTCGCCCACGTGCGCGGCGCCACCCACGACCCCGGCATCGCCCGCGAACCGAAGGGCATCCGCGTCGTCGGCACCTACTTCCCCGGTGTGATCACCGCCGGCCGCTTCCGCCACGACGGCGACCGCCTCTTCTGGGACGTGAAGAACCCGGACAAGGCGGTCGTCATCGAACTCGCCGACGGCGAAAGCTACGACCGCCTCGTCATCGAGGTCGACGATCCCCGCGCCACGGTGGCCCTCATCGAGCGGTCCATCGCCCGCGGCTGAGCGTGGTCCACCGCGCCTGCCGACCGCCGTCGACACCCTCAGGCGCTCCTCGACCGCCCAGGGCCACCGGCGGCATCGGGCTCGTCCGTCTCAGCTGCTCCCGCACCCCCCACCGCCCCCGCACGACGACCCCCCGCCGCACGAGGAGTGCCCGCCGCACGAGTGCCCCGAGTGCCCCCCGCCACCGCAGGAGGAGTGCCCGCCGTGGTGACTCCCGTGGCTCCCGTGGTGCCCGCCCGACGACGAGCCGGAGTCCCCGGCCCACCAGCTGCTGTCGGCGCTGCCGGCCGCTCCCCCGCTCCCGATCCTGCCTCTGCCCATCCCCCTGCCCATCCCCCTGCCCATGCCCCGGCCCTTGCCCCGGCCCCGCCTGCCACGCCTGTCGGACACCAGCGCGAGGAGCATGAACACGACGAACACACCGCCGAGCCAGATGATGAACGGATCCATGGCGCCACCCTTTTCCGGTTGCCCGAAGCGACCCCCCGTCGGGCGCCTCGTCCCTTCCCGCGCCGTGCGCGGTGCTCCGGGGATGCCCGCCCGCGGCAGCCGTCAAAGCGGAGTTGAGGAACTTCTGAGGGTACCTACGTAAAAAAACCCCTGACCTGCACATATTCGCAGATCGAAGGCAGTCGGGGACTCACTGGGCCGTGGAGGCCGTGATCTTCCTGGGGTGCTGGAACAGCGTGTCGATGGCCCGTCGGGCCCGCTCCCGGCTGTCGGGCATCGGGTGGGCGTACACCCGCAGCGTCGACGCCGGGTCGGCATGCCCCATGTACTTGCTGACGGCCTCGATGTTCTCCCCCGCGTCTGCGGCGTGGTCCGCCGGACAGTCCCTAGTCCCGCTGGGCGGCGAACAGTTCCAGGTGCGCGCAGGTGGGGCATCGATAGGCGTCGATCTGCCAGTGCGGTCGGCCCATCCTCCTGGCACCGCCGAGCGGGCCTCGCCTCAGGGGGCCCGCGATCCACCGCGCGAACCCGCGAGCGCCTTGCCCGGAGTCCTCGACGAAGCCCGGCTCCAGCCCCGTCGCCCCGCATTGGGTGCACCGTATGTTGTTCATCGTGGAAGTGTAGGGAGCAGCCGCGGACGTCGCTCACCAGGGCCGCTTCCCGCGGCCACGACACCGCGCCCGCCACGCCCGGCGAGAGTTGAGGAACTCCGAGGGTCTGAGGGTACCCACGCGAAAGAGGCCGGTGCGGCCTCGTGCAGTAGTCTTCGTTCAGGGGGGTGTCATGTCCGCGTGGATCATGTTGGGCTCTGGCTGCTTCGTCGTAGTCCTGGGCGTGTTGACCTTGACCGGCAGCCGGGCAATCGCGGCGTCCGTGCGGTCGCCCAGGGCTGGTTGGGGTCGGATGGCGATGGGGAGTGCCTTCGTCCTGGACGGCGGAGCCAAACTCCTCGACTTGCCTTCCGGAGCGGGGATGGTCGTCTCCACCATTGCCCTGGGGCTCGTCGTGCTCGGCGCGGTGCTTCAGATCCGGACTGGAGTGTTCGCCAAGGCTCGGCATACCGGCGATGGAAATTGAGCAGCGCCCTCACTCCCCGGCCAGGACGACCGTCAAGTAGGCCACTGATGTCTGACACCAGCGGCTGACACCAACAGCCGCGAACACGGTCGGATTCCGGTGTACTCCAGCGGCCTGCGCCGAGCCGCTCGCCCAGCGAAATGCGGGGTCCGGATGGCACCGTGATCGACCTGACAAGGATGAGCACAGACCTCAAAGCCTGTGCACGGGGCCGTCGTCGCCACCGGGCCGGCGTCCGTCATCGGGGGTCTGCGGTCCCCCCGCCCGCTGGATTGCCGCCTTCCCCACCCGCGAACAGGACGCCGCCGTACACGCCGTCCGCTGATGTCATCAGGACTCGACCGAACAGACTCTGGCCTTGATGCCGATCAGCTCGCACCGGCTTCGTGAATTCCCGCGTGGTCTGTTCACCTTTCGCGGCTGCACCGTCGTGGCCGCCCGCGCCAGCCCCCTTCACCCGGCACTGCGCGAGGAACGAAGAGGACACCCCGGCGGCGCCTGCGCGGGGTGGCCTCTTTCATTTCCGGAGCGGCCAGCGTCCACAGCGTCCGCAACCCTTCCTCCCCTAAGAGCTGCTTTGACCTGCGGAAAAGCGCTCTTAGTAACTCGAAGTGACCGGACGCTGCGGACGCTGTCTTCCCTCAACTCTCCAGGTGATCCGCGACTGAGCACCAGGGTGCGGCGTTCCTTGCGGACGATCAGCCGCATGCCCGGCGGCCAGCCCTTCAGCACGTCGCCCGCGATCTCGGCGACCCACGCACCGTCCCGACCGGCGCCTCTGCTCGGTCCTACTCGGTCCGCAGCGCGGTGGCGGTCCGGGTCCGTGCCGCCCAGCCGGCCGGCGGCAGTGCGCCGAGCAGGGCGATCACGATCCCGCCGGCCAGCAGGGGGATGAGCAGCCCGGCGGTGTAGACGTGGGACACGCTCGGCGGCAGGTGCCGGCCGATCGCGTTCCCCATCGGGGTCAGCGTCGCCTTCTCCACCGCGACCCCGAGCGGGACCCCGATGAGCCCGGCGATCAGGCCGGTGAGGGACACCGAGGTCAGCACCATCGCAATGGTCTGCTTGGGCGTCATCCCGAGGGCCTTGAAGATCCCCAGATCATGAACCCGCTCCCGGGTGTCCTGCACCACCATGCTCAGCACCCCGAGCGCGGCGACCCCCATAATCATCAGCGCGAGCGTGGCCACCAGGGTGCCCATGGTGATCACCACGATGTTCTTGCCCTCGCCCGAGCTCGGCTGGACCGAGGCGTTCAGCGGGGTCAGCGCGGCGGCGGCTGAGGTGGACCAGTCCGATCCGCTGACGTTGCCGGCCAGCTCGACGTTGAACTGCTCGATGTGCGGGGCCAGACCGGCGGCGGTGAAGGTGGCCGCATCCGTCATGACCGTGTAGTCGCCCACGTTGGTGTCGAAGTTGATGCCGACGACCTTCAGCGGCAGTTGCTTGTTCTGCTGCACCACGGTGACGTTGTCACCGACGTGGATCCCCACCGTCGAGGCCAGCTTGTCGCCGACCACGGCCTCGCCGGGCGCTGAGAACCAGCGGCCGGACAGCAGCTCCAGGTTCGTCCAGGAGAAGTCGCCGGTGACCGTGAACACCCTCGGCGGTTCGCCGCCGGGCGGGGCGCCGACGATGGTCGCGCCGCTCTCGCCCCAGCCGAACGCGGCCTTCGTGCCCGGGGTACGGGCGAGCGCGGCGGCCACCTCGGCGGCGTCCAGGTGCGGCCTGCGCGGGTCGTTGGGGCCGTAGCGACCCCAGGGCACGCCTACGTCGGCTGTGGGTATCACAGACTCCGACGCGGCGTTGAAGCCTGAGGTACTGGTGTCCAGGTACTTGTTGAACCCGGTCCCCAGCCCCACCGCGAACGTGACGCTCACCACGCCGAACAGCACCGCCGCACCGACCAGTACGGCCCGGGCCGGCCGGGCGAAGGGCTGGGCCAGACCCAACGACATGGCCCGGGGCAGCGGCAGCCGCGAGGCAAGACGCTGCGCCGTCCGACCGCCCCCGGCCCTGGGGGCGCGGCCGGCCACCAGAGCCTGCACCGTCGGCATCCGGCCGGCCCGCAGTGCCGGGATCAAAGCCGTGATGCCGACGATCAGCAGGGTGCCCAGCGGCACCACGGCGCTGACCCACAACGGAATCGTGGTACTGGCCGCGCCGAGCTGCTTGGTGGCCTCGTCCAGGATCGGCACAGCCAGGAGATTGCCGGAAACCGTGCCGAGCACCACGCCGAGTGTCGCCGGGATCATGGCCTGCGCGATGTAGGCGCGGGCCACCTGCGAAGGGGTGAAGCCCAACGACTTCAGAATCCCGATGCGCCGGATTCCCGAGGCCACAGCCCCGCTGACCACGATCGCGATGATCAGCACCGACATGAACAGCCCGAGGATCCCGAAGCCGGTCAGGAACGGCACGAAGGACTTGGCGTTGCCGGTCGCCTGCTGCTCCGCGGTCAGGTACGACTGTGCGCCCTCGACCGAGCCGGCCGGCGCAGCGGCGGCCAGCGCGTGCTTGTCGGTGGTGATGTCGGCGTCGGTCCCGGCCTTGGCGAACCGGTAGAGCATCTGCACGTCGGACTTGGCACCGGCGGCGGTGAGCCGCGCGAAACCGTCGGCGGTGGCGAAGGCGGTCGCGCTGTCGGTCACCGAGCCGCCGAAGCCGACGACCTTGAACGACGGCTTGCCCGGCAGGGAGGAGAACACCACCGAATCGCCGAAGCAGACGGTGGCATAGTGCTGCCACGGCAGGGCGATCTCGCCCGGGCCGGCCGGCCAGCGCCCCTGGGTCAGCACGAGTTGGTCCATCCCGGAGGTGCTGCCCAGGCCGGGCCGGGTGGTTACGGTGATCGGACCGTTGTCGTGACCGGCGAAATCCTTCTTGGGGCAGTCCGTGCCGACGGTCGTGTCCAGGGCGGTGGCGATCGGGTACGGTCCGGCCGCCTCGGTGACGCCGGCGGCGTGCGCGGTGGCAGCGGCCTGCGCGGCCGTGGCCTTCGAGCCGTCGAACTGGACCGCCAGGTGCGCCCCGTTCCGAGCACTGAAGGCGTGGTCGAACGGGGCCTGCACGACGGCCAGCAGGCCGAGGGAGAGTACTGAGGACGTCACCGCGGCGAACGTCGTCAGGGCCATGACGATGGACTGGATCCGACGCCGGCCCACGCCGGAGCGTACGACCTTGCCGAGCGCGCTCACCGGCTCACCGCCGGCAACAGGCGGGCCACAGGCCGGAATCCGGCCTCGAAAAGGCGCCGGGGCATCGGCGGCTTGCGCAGTGTCATCCGACCGCTCCCGCCGGACGGGTCAGCGGCGTGCGGGCGGCCAGGCCGGCACCGCTGCCGTCGTTGACGACGTCCCGCTCGACCCCGCCGTCCACCAACTCGATCGTGCGGCGCGCGGTGCTCGCGGCCAACTGCACATCGTGGGTCACCAACAAGATGGTCTGGCCCTCGCTGTTCAGGTCCAGCAGCAGCCGGCGCACATCCTCGGCCGAGCTCGAGTCCAGCGCGCCGGTGGGCTCGTCGGCCAGCAGCAGCGCCGGCTTGTTCATCAGAGCCCTGGCCACCGCCACCCGCTGCCGTTGCCCGCCGGACAGCCGCTGTGGGTAGGCCTTGGCATGCCGGTCGATGCCCAGCGAGCCGAGCAGCTCGATGGCCCGCCGCTTCGCCTCACCCTTGCCCATCCCGGCCAGCTGCGCCGGAACCATGACGTTGTCCAACACGGTCAGGTCGTCGAGCAGATTGAAGAACTGGAAGATCATGCCGATCGAGGCCCGGCGGTACTTCGCCGAACCGGCCTCACCCAGCTGATCGACGCGGGTGCCGTTGACGGTCACGGTGCCACTGGAAGGCTTGTCCAGACCGGCGATCAGATTCAGCAGCGTGGACTTCCCGCTGCCGGAATGGCCGACGATCACCACGCAATCACCGGACGCCACGGACAAGGTCACACCGGCCAGCGCGGGCGGCCCGTCGTCGTACTTCTTTATCGCGTCCTGGAGAGCGATCATCGGCGGATTCGTCATGGCCATGAACCTAGGAACGGACCAGGATCCATCGCGTCGGCCGGCGGATGTCACCTCTCCCCAGGCCGTCGGCCCGGCGGTGTACCCCGCGTACATCCCCGGGGCGACGCGTGGAACCGACGCCGCTGAATACGATCTCCGGATGGAAGAGCTTCTCCAGCGTCTCTCGACATCGAAGCGCGTGACCTGGCTGATGTCACGGGCCGTGGTGCCGGCCACCGCCTGCTTCTACGCGATGCTGCTCCCCTGGACGATGCCGGCCCCTGAGGACGGCCTGTTCCGGTTCCCCGACCTTGAGCCCGTCCAGCTGCTGGGTCTGTACATCGCCCTCGCCCTTCCGGTTCTGCTGGTGCGCCGTCTGCCGGCGACCGTCTTCGCGGTGATCCTGGGCGAATCAGTCCTCGGCGATGCCTTCGGCGCGCGGCCCGTGATCGTGTTCGTCCTGCTCGTCGCCTTGGGCGGGTACCTCGCCGCCCGGCGGCCGAAGGCTGCCGCCGTCGGCTCCGTCGCGGGCGTCGCGGCCGCGTTCGTCAACGACATCCACGGCTACCCCGGGGAGACCGTCGGCGACGCGGCCCAGTGGACCGGGGGGATCGCGTTGTGGTTCGCGGTCGCCTGGGTCTTCGGGGGCGTGTATCGCAAACGCCGTGAATACCTCGAAGCCCTGCACGAGCAGAGGGCGGCCCGCGCCGTCATGGCCGAGCGGCTGCGGATCGCCCGTGAACTGCACGACAGCGTCGCGCACAGCATCGGGATCATCACGGTGCTGTCGGGAGCGGCGGCGCGGGTCGTGGAGACCAAGCCCGAGCAGACGCGGCAGGCGCTGACCGGCATCGAGTCCACCAGCCGCCAGACGCTGCTCGACCTGCAGCGCATGCTGGGGGCGCTCCGCCGCGCCGAGCCGGACGACTCCACGCCGGGGGCCGCTCCGCTGGCGCCGGCCGGCAGCCTGGCCGACATCCCGCAGCTCGCCGAACGCACGGCCGACGCCGGGGTGCGGGTCCAGGTGACCTGGCAGGGCGAGCGGCGTCCACTGCCGCCGGAGATCGAACTGTCGGCATTCCGGATCATCCAGGAGTCGGTGACCAACGTGGTGCGGCATTCCGGGGCGCGAATGTGCCGGGTCGCGGTCGGTTACGAGCCGGAAGGGGTGACGATCGAGGTGGTGGACGACGGGGACGACGGTCTCGGCGGGCCGGGCCGTCCGAGTCACTCCGCGGCCGGCGGGAGCGGCTTCGGCCTGCTCGGCATGCGCGAGCGAGTGACGTTGCTGTCCGGCCAGTTCAGCGCGGGCCGGCGTCCGGAGGGCGGATTCCGGGTGACGGCGAGCCTCCCGGCATGAGCGTGCGGGTGCTGCTGGCCGACGACCAACCCCTGATGCTGGTCGGGCTCCGGATCCTGATCGGCGACACCAACGACCTGGAGGTGGTCGGCGAGGCCGGCGACGGCCGTGAGGCGGTACGCCTGGTGCGTGAACTGCGGCCGGACGTCGTGGTGATGGACATCCGGATGCCGGGCATGGACGGGATCGAGGCTACCCGGCAGGCGACCGCCGAGCCGGACCCGCCCAAGGTGCTGGTGCTGACGACCTTCGACGACGACGAGTACGTCTACGGCGCACTGCGCGCCGGCGCCAGCGGATTCCTGCTCAAGAGCATGGCCCTGAACGCGATCCTGGACGCGATCCGCGTGGTGGCGGCCGGCGACGCGTTGCTCGCGCCGAGCGTCACCCGACGGCTGATCGCCGACTTCGCCGGAACCCCCGCCACCCCCGCGGCCCCCGAACCGGACACCGAGCCCGCCGCGGACCCGAGTCCCATCGCGGGGATCACCGACCGGGAGCGCGAGGTGCTGGCACTGGTCGGACAGGGACTGTCGAACACTGAGATAGCCGAGCGGCTGGTGATCAGCGCGGCGACGGCGAAGACCCATGTCGCGCGTCTGTTCGCCAAGCTCGAGGCGCGAGACCGCGTCCACCTGGCGATCATCGCCTTCGACACCGGGCTCGTGCCGCGTAGACGGTAGGGCAGGATGCTCCGCGGAGGTCACCTCGGGCAGCAGGCCGAGCGCGTCGTAGCCCGCTTCGATCGTGAACCGGCCGTCGGCGAGTTTGCCCCCGCACGGAAGTGGTTCGGCATAACCAACATGCTGAGACAGCACACTTAGGCCGGGCCGTCTGTGGGCCGTCCGAAGGCAACCAAGCACGACAGACGACGACAGCCGAGGACAGCTCTCCTCCAGCTCGGACGCGGCGCGTCGGGCGCCCGTGCAGGCGCCCGACCTCGAAGGCTAGTTGAGGAACTCCAGAGCTTGGGCGCAGGATGGCCGCCATGACCTCCACCGCGCGCCCCCTCCTCAACCGCAGGCTCGCCGAGTTCGGTACGACGATCTTCGCGGAGATGTCCGCCCTCGCCGTCGCCACCGGGTCGATCAACCTGGGCCAGGGCTTCCCCGACACCGACGGTCCCGAGGAGGTCAGGGAGGCGGCCGTGCGGGCGCTGCGCGACGGACGCGGCAACCAGTACCCGCCGGGCCCCGGCGTCCCCGAGCTGCGCACCGCGATCGCCGCGCACCAGGAACGCCGGTACGGGCTGTCGTACGACCCCGACACCGAGGTGCTGGTGACGGCGGGCGCCACCGAAGCCATCGCGGCCGCGCTGCTGGCACTGCTGGAGCCGGGCGACGAGGTGGTGGCCCTGGAGCCGTACTACGACTCCTACGCGGCGAGCATCGCGCTGGCGGGCGGCCGCCGGGTGCCGGTCACCCTGCGCCCGCACGAGGGCAGTTTCCGCCTCGACCTGGACGAGCTGCGCGCCGCCGTCACCGACCGGACCCGCCTCCTGCTGGTCAACACCCCGCACAACCCGACCGGCACGGTCCTCACCCGCGCCGAACTGGCCGCGATCGCCGACCTCGCGGTGGAGCGGGACCTGCTGGTGGTGACGGACGAGGTGTACGAGCACCTGGTGTTCGACGACGCCGAGCACCTGCCGCTCGCCACCTTCCCGGGGATGCGCGAGCGCACGGTGACCATCGGCTCGGCCGGCAAGACGTACTCCTTCACGGGCTGGAAGGTCGGCTGGGTTACCGGCGCCCCCGATCTCGTCGCCGCCGTCCGCTCGGCCAAGCAGTTCCTGACGTACGTCGCCTCCGGGCCCTTCCAGTACGCCGTGGCCGATGCCCTGCGCTTGCCCGACGCGTACTTCGACGAGTTCCGTGCGGACATGCGGGCCAAGCGGGACCTGCTCGCGGGCGGCCTGGAGCAGGCAGGCTTCAGGGTCTTCCGCCCGAGCGGCACGTATTTCATCACCACCGACATCCGCCCCCTCGGCGAAAGCGACGGCTTCACCTTCTGTCGCGCCCTGCCGGAACGGGCCGGGGTCGTCGCCATCCCGAACGCGGTCTTCTACGACCATCAAGAGGCGGGCGCCTCCTACGTCAGGTTCGCGTTCTGCAAACGCACCGAGGTACTGGCGGACGCGGCGGAACGGCTCCGCAAGGCGTTCGCGCACTGACCGCCGCTCAACGGGGCCAGTCGTCCTTGGCGCGGCCGTCCTCCGACTCCGGTCGGCCCGCCACCTGCACCGCAAGAGCCCATCGCAACCCGCGCCCCGGTTCGCCTCGCCTTCCGCACGGGCGAAACACCGGAGGCTATTCGGTGTCCTTCGGGTGTCGCGGGGAGGCGTACACAAGGATCACAGTCGAGGTGTCCGGGCTGACCAGGTAGCGGACCCGGCCGGCGCTGGTGATCTCGTACTCCCACTGCTCCAGCTCGGAGCCCTTCCATTCCCTGGTGGCGTGCCTGCCGCGGAGCTGGTGCTGACGGTTCCAGTTGGCCCGCGACAGCGGGTCTGCGCGAAGGGCTTCCAGGCAGCGATGCGCGTTCGGCAACGCCACCCGGCACAGCTCCTCCCAACCGGTCGCGGCTTCCGTCGTGCCGTAAATGACGTTCCAGCCGCTCAGCGGAGGAACACTGACCCGATCGCCTTTCTTCGGGCTCACTCGTGCACCTCGACGGGGCCGAGGTCGACGTCACCGAGCGGACGGAGCGCTTCCCTGAGCTGGTCAGGATCGGCGTTAATGCGGGCAGTGGCCCGCCACGAGACGATCGCCCGGTGCACAGCCTCCCTGGCGCCCAGTTCAGCAGCGTCGGACAGCGCTTCCAGAAGCTCGACAGTGAATTCCCGGACTTCCTCCGCGTCCAGATGGCGCACCCACGGGAACACCTCGGGCAGCGCGAGCAAAAGCGACTTGGCACCGTCGTCCTGCTTCAACAGTGCGAGGAACAGCCGGGACGCCGTGGTCAGGTTTTCCTCAGCGCGCTCTGCATATATGGCCGTTGTCAACACCATGTCGGGCGCGTCTCGGTGCGTGACACGCAGACATCCCAGAGCGGCGGCCCTGGCCGCGACAGCCTTCGGGTTCCGCGACAGATCGGTGAACGAGACGGACTCCGATTCGAATGCCAAGGGCGCGATGCTCATACTCAGACTGTACTCTGATTGTGTTCTGATTTCTAGCGCGCGACGTGGATAGCAGCTGAAAGCCCCACTCCTGCGACAGGACCCGCTCACTCCGACGCTGCTGCTGCTGCAACGAGTTCACCGGGGGGAACCGACCCGGCCCGACGCGGAGCCAGGAAACAAGCGAAGAGTCATACCGGCCCCGGAGGATACGAACCCGAGCTGGGCTCTACGCGGAAGACGATGTGCGGGCAGTAGCCCTCCTCGGCCAGCCAGGCACGGGCCCGGCCGCGCTGCCGCTCGTCGCAGAACCGGTTATAGCGGCTCCAGGAGCGCTCGTGAACAGCGAGGACGTCCTTGAAGCGCCGGAAGGCGCCCCGCCCGCCGATGGCGATCCGCAGCCGGTCGGCAAGACCGGCGTCCTCCACCTCCTCGATGAACAGCTCCATGTCCCGGTAACCGGCCCTGGACCCCAGAGGCGGCACGTACAGCCATCGCTCCGGATCGTCGTCCTCCTCGGTCTCGGGCCCAGGCCCCAGCTCATCGGTGAACGCGGGCCGGCACTCCCCGGTGGACAGATCGATCCGGCCACCGGACTCGGCCGGGTCACCCTCCAGCAGCATGGCGAGCAGCTCCAGATCGACCGCGAGCGGACGCAGGAGGGGGATCGCCGCGTCTCCCGTGGCCGCGCACAACCGGTCCGCCAGCTCCCCATCGCCCCGGAAGCCACGCTCCTGGAGCGCGCCGAGAAACAAGGCCGCCATCTCCGCAGCATCCGGCAGGCCCTGCGCCGCGGCCCCGGCCACACCGTCGCCGGCCAGCTGGAGCACCTCACGCTCGGGTCCACGACGCAACGCCGCCAGCAGCGCCACCCCGTCCCGCGCGTGGAGCGCGCCACGCAGGGCCCGCAGTCCGTCCTCGCCCCATCCCTCAACCACGACCCCGACGGTAACGCGCCACCAAGACATACGACGCCGGGGCCCATCGGTTTCCCGACGCCCGGCTCCGTGCCGGTGTCGGCGCACCCGACGTCTCGGGGCCAGGCGGAGTCGCCCGGTCAGCGGCGCCGCTTGCGGCCGCTCTTACCTGAGGGGCGCCGAACCTTCCGGGTGCGGCCGATGCGGGCGCCGTGGGTACCCAGTGCCCGTGCCGCCAGCTGCCTGAGCTCGTCGAGTGCGGCCCGGTCCGGGTGCGTGGAGTCCAACGCGGCGGCAACCGCGTCCCTGGCCTGGGGGCCCTGGGCACGCAGCGTCTTCTCGGCGCTGTCCCCGCCGCCCGCCAGTTCCACGAGCTGAAGCAGGCTCTCGGCGAGCACCAGCAGATGCTCGGCATCGGTCATGTCCTCCGGGGACAGCAACTCACGGTGCGCCAGCGCGTTCAGCGCCAGCGGCGCCAGTTGTGTGTCTCGCCGCAGCGTGCGCAGCAGCCGCTCGCCCTCACCGTCCGGCAACGCCGCCAGCAGCACATCGAGCATGGCCTGCGCTCGCGTGCGGAAGGTCATGGTCCTTACGGCGTCGGTCAGTTGCCGCAGGGCACCTTCCCGCCCGCCGCGTGCCGTGATCCAGCCGGCCAGCTCCGTGCGGGCGGCATCCGGGTCGTAGTCCTCGGCCAGCACCCCCAGCAGGCCGGCCGCCGGCGCCTGGGCCAGTTCACCCACCAGCGGTGCATCCCTGCCGACCGCCAGCAGCCGCTGTCGTACGGCCCGGGTACCGAGCTCGGTGAGACGGATGAGTTCGACCGGCCCGGCGGTCAGCTCCTCCCGCCGGGCATCGACACGCTCCCGCGCCGCCGGGTCCGTTGCCGCCCCCGCGACGCCCAGCAGCTCCGCGAGCTCCGGCGGCATGCCCGCGGGCAGCTCGGGTCCGGAATCGGAGAGGTCGACGTCCAGGAACACCGGGTCGGCCATCCCGCGGTCACGCTGGATCGCGCCCAGGTCGTCCAGCAGATCGAGTACCGTGCGCAGGTCCCGGTCGGCGTGCTCGAACCACATCCGGTGCCGGAGATCCGACCCACCGTCCAGCTGGAAGCGGGCCCGATAGGCCAGGTGTACGGAGTCACGCAGCCGCGGCCACGGCATCGGGTACGGCAGGCTGTAGAGCGTGTTCAACACATCATCCAGGATGTCCTCGTAGACGTCGAAGAGCATCGACTCCACGTGCCAGCCGCTCCGCGGGCCGATCAGGGCCTGCCGCAGCTCGAAGCACGCGTCGAAGGCGCGCAGCCACAGCTGCAGCGGGTCGGCCAGTACCGGCCGCGCCTTGGCCACCGCGTACAGACGCCCCTTGGCCACCCGGACCAGCCGCGCCTTCTTCGCCCACTCCACCAGCAGGCCCAGCCGCAGCAGGTCGGCCGAAGAGCGCACCCCTTCGGCCTTGTCGCCGGTGTCCAGTACATCCACCAGCTCACGGGCATCTGCCATCCGCAGCCGCCCCGCCGCCGTCACCGCGCGGCCGTCGCGTCCCGCCCACTCGGCGAGTCCCCGCAACTGCGCGAGAATCGCCAGTGCCTCGGCCCGTCGACGCAGCTCGCCGTCCGGGGGGAGCACCACAGGCAGCTGCGGCTCGGCCCGCGCGACACCGTGCAGTGTGTTGCCGGTCAGCCGCCGCTCCATGATCGTATCGAGGACCCGCTGGTCGTAGACGACCTCACCACGCTGCGCCCGCTCCGCGAAGCGCTGCAACGCCGCCCCGTCCAGGACGTCCACGCCCTGCTCGGCGGCTGTCATGGCCCAGAACTTCGCCATCCCCCAGCGGGTGTGGTCCGCCATCGCCGCCGGATACTGCCCCGCCGTCGCGTCGACCGCCGCGAGGGAGTCCTCAAGGGCGGGGCCGCGCGGGTCCGCCAACTGCGTGGCGTGCAGATAGCGCAGCAGCGTGCGCAGTGTGCCCGGGGCGTCGGCGTGCTCCTCCCCGGGACCTTCGGTGACCTGCTCGGGAAGCCAGGAGAGGAGCAGTTCCTCCACGTGGCGCGACTCCCACAGTCCCAGTCGGCCGTCGACAGTCGCCCGGTGCCGGTAGTCCAGCGCCATCTCAGCCGTGAACCCGTCCACCGGCAGCGCCTGCTCCCCGGCCCACCTGACGAGGCGGTCGACCAGCAGCCCGCACGCCGCCTCGAACTCTTCCTCGGCCTCGGGTTCGAACCGCGTCCGCATGAAATTCGCCCACCCTGTCAGCAGCAGTCCTTGCCGCCCCACGCTATCGCCCCTCCGGGGCCGGCAACTCGGCTGAGGGCGAGCAGCCTGCTACCGCAAGGGTCGTACATGGTGGTTGTCACCCCCAGGCGACCGCGGCATTGAACCTCCGTGCGAGGAACCGGGCTTCGCCGCACGGACTCATCGCAACGGACCGGCCGCACCGGGAGTCCTCGTCAGCGGGCGTCCGCCTCGGGCTCCGGGCACGAGAGTTCGTCGAGGGTGTAGACATCGGAGGCTGTCTTCGCATGGCGTCCGAGGGACACGATCGTGTCGTACTGCATCGACTTGATCGTGCTTGAGTGCTCGAAGCTCCGCGGAGTCGTGATCAGCTTTCCGTCGGCCCCGAACAGGACCGTTTACCCCTTGGGGAACTCGGTGTGCACGATCACGTCGACGCTCATGGACGGCTCCTTCCCGCGTGTGGTCAGGATGCGACGGACAGTGCCGCGTCACCGAGCCAACGGTGCGGCCCCATACCGGTCCGGGCAGGTTGTGTGGCCGGCTCACCAGCGGTGCCGAAGATCCGCAGCGGGGTCTGTCGCACGACAGACAAATAGGTTGGCCAACGAGGAGTGGCCTGGGTGACCGCCGCGCCCGCCCTGGTCAGCGCGGTCCGCGCGGCCAAGCAGTTCCTCACCTACGTCTCCTCCGGCCCCTTCCAGTACGCGGTCGCCGAGGCCCTCGCCCTGCCCGACTCCTACTACGACGCGTTCCGCCGCTCCACGCGGGAGCGCCGGGACATCCTGTCGGCCGGCCTCGCGGCGGCCGGCTTCGAGGTGTTCCGCCCCGCCGGCACCTACTTCGTCACCACCGACATCCGCCCCCTCGGCGAGAAGGACGGCTTCGCCTTCTGCCGCGCCCTGCCCGAACGCGCCGGCGTGGTGGCCATCCCCAACGCCGTCTTCTACGACGACCGCGAGGCGGGCGCCCCGTTCGTGCGCTTCGCGTTCTGCAAGCGCGAGGACGTGCTGCGCGAGGCGGCGGAGCGCTTGCGGGCCATGTGAGGGACGGTTCGCCGCCGGTTGGCCGTGCCCTGCTCGCATCCGGGGGCGGATCCTTGCACAGTGCGGAGGTGTGACCCATGCCGGCACCGTTCTCGCTCCGCCCGTCACCGCACCCGGACCCGCGCCCGGGGAGCGCGCCCGCGCCTCCCTGCTCCGGGCGAGCGGCGTCGCCGTAGGACTGTTCCTCGGCGCGCGGCTCGCCGGCGCGCTCGTCCTCACCCTGCTCTCCGGAGCCGCCGGGCGGCCCGTCCTCGCCCTGCTGGGCCGCTCCTGGGACTCCGTCTGGTACCTGGGCATCGCGGCGCACGGGTACGGCCATGCCCTGGGCCGGCACGGCTACAGCGATCTGGCGTTCTTCCCGCTGTATCCGGCGCTGGTGCGGGCGGTGCGCGAGGTGAGCACGCTCGGCGGGGGCGCGGCCGGGCTGCTGGTGTCCTGGACGGCGGCGCTGGTGGCCGCGGCGGGCCTGTACGCGGTGGGGTCGCTGCTGTACGGACGGGCCGTGGGCCTCGCGCTGGTGCTGCTGTGGGGGCTGCTGCCGCACTCGGTGGTGCTGTCGATGGCGTACACCGAGCCGGTGCTCGCCGCGTGCGCCGCCTGGTCGCTGTACGCGGCGCTGACCGGGCGCTGGCTGTGGGCGGGGACGCTGGCGGCGTTCGCCGGGCTCGCGCGGCCGAACGGGTTCGCGGTGGCCGCCGCCGTGCTCGCCGCGGCCGGCTGCGAGGTGTGGCGGCGGCGCGGCCGGGTTTCCCACAGGCTGTGGACGGGCGCGGCGCTCGCCCCCCTCGGCTGGACCGCGTTCCTGCTGTGGGTCGGGTACCGCCGGGGCGATCTGCTGGGCGGCTACTTCGACGTGCAGGCGCGCTGGGGCTCGCGTTTCGACCTCGGGCGCGACTCGCTGCGCTTCGTGCGCACCCTGCTGCTGCACGGCGGCCGGGTGGTGTTCCCGATCGCGCTGCTGCTGGTGGCCGTGGGCGTGGTGCTGTTCGTGCTGCTGGTCCTGGACCGGCCGCCGCTGCCGCTGCTGGTCTACAGCGGGGTGCTGCTGCTGGTCGTGCTCGGCGGATCGGGCATCTTCGAGTCCAAGCCGCGCTTCCTGCTCCCGGCCTTCCCGCTGCTGCTGCCGCCGGCCCGCGCGCTGGTGCGCACGGCGAAAGCCCGGCCCTGGCACGCGGCCGTGGTGGTCGCGGCCCTGGCCGGGCTGTCGTACCTCTACGGCGCGTACCTGCTGGTGCTGGGGCACGCGCCGCTGTAGCGGACTCGGCGGGGTTACTCCCCGGAGTCGGGCTCGGCGTCGGAGCCGGCCTCGCCGTCCTCCGGCTTCTCGGCCCCGTCGACCTCCTGCTCCAGGCCCAGCTGCTCGACCAGCCACTTGTCGAACTCGATCGCGGCCCGCACCCAGCTGACCGTCGAGGAGACGAAGTGGTTGATGTCGACGCCGGTGCCGATCAGCATCTGGGCCTCGCCGATGAGGCGGACCGTGCCGTCGTCGTGGGTGTGGGTGTAGACCTTGGGCCACAGGGTGCGGCGGTTCCAGTCGTCCACCGACTCGAGGAGCTGGGCCTTGTCCTCGATCTGGTGCGGACGGTCGTAGAAGGTCCGCACCGAGAAGACCTGGTGCTCGGCCTCCCCGCGGAACATGAAGTAGGTGCGGAACTGCTCCCAGGGGGCCGCGAGGTCACCCTCCTCGTCGACGACGTACTTCAGCTCCATCTGCTCCAGGAGCTGCTTCACGAGGTCCTGGTCCGGGAGGACGGGGCCGGCCGGTCCCTGGGGCTGCGGCTCGGGCTGGCCCCCGAAGTTCGGAATCGAGGACGGGTCGATGCTCACCGTGTGTTTTTCCCTTCGTACGGATCCCGCCATCCTCCACCATGCGGGGAGGGGGGTGGCAAGCCCTGACGGGGCCTGTCAGTCTTTGGCTGACATGATCCGCTGCCTGGGCGGCGGACCGGTGAACGGACGGGGACGGGCGTGGCGGCACGGGGACGGACCGGATGGTGGCTGCTCGCGGCGGTCCTGGCGGTCCCCGCGCTGGTGCTGGTCTGGGTGGTCGTGACGGTGGTCCGGGCCGCGACCTCGGACTATCCGCTGGGCGGGGCGCCGGAGAAGGTGTCGTGCGCGCAGGCGCTGACGTTCGGCGGCGGGAAGCTGCCGAAGAAGGCGTACGACACGCGGTGCACCGTGCAGAGCTGGATGGACACGACGTATGACGCCGAGTTCCGGATGCCCCGTACGGACGTACGCGCGTGGCTGTCGGACACCTATCCGTACGGCCCGAAGCCCGGCACCGACCTGTGCGACCCCGGCGCCGACCTCTGCGTGAACATGGACTCGGCCGAGGCACCGCCGCCCCCGGGCGCCTACGCCGACGCGGTGACGGTGAACATCACGTACGAGGGCCCGGACCGGGCCCTCGTACGCTTCGCGGCCTTCACCGAGTGAGCGTCACAGCGTCTTGCCCGTCGCCGGGCCCACCAGCAGCCCCTCGCCGAAGCGGTCCACGCGGACCGTGTCGCCGTCCTTGACCTCGCCGGCGAGGATCTCCCGGGCGAGCCGGTCGCCGATCGCGGTCTGCACCAGGCGGCGCAGCGGCCGGGCGCCGTACGCCGGGTCCATGCCCTCCTCCGCGAGCCAGGCCAGCGCCTCGGGCGTGACGTCCAGGGTGAGCCGGCGCTCGGCGAGCCGCTTGCCGAGCCGGGCGATCTGGAGCCCCGCGATCCGCTCCAGCTCCGGCTTGGTCAGCGCGGAGAACACCACCAGGTCGTCCAGGCGGTTGAGGAACTCCGGCTTGAAGGACGCCCGTACGACCTCCAGCACCTGCTCCTTCTTCTCCTCCTCGCTCGCCACCGGGTCGACCAGGAACTGACTGCCCAGGTTGGAGGTGAGCACCAGGATGGTGTTGCGGAAGTCGACGGTGCGGCCCTGGCCGTCCGTCAGGCGGCCGTCGTCCAGGACCTGGAGCAGGATGTCGAAGACCTCCGGGTGGGCCTTCTCCACCTCGTCCAGGAGCACCACGCTGTACGGGCGCCTGCGCACCGCCTCGGTGAGCTGGCCGCCCTCCTCGTAGCCGACGTACCCGGGAGGCGCGCCGACCAGCCGGGCCACGCTGTGCTTCTCGCCGTACTCCGACATGTCGATGCGGACCATGGCCCGCTCGTCGTCGAAGAGGAAGTCGGCGAGTGCCTTGGCCAGTTCGGTCTTGCCGACGCCGGTCGGGCCGAGGAAGAGGAACGATCCGGTGGGCCGGTCGGGGTCGGCGATACCGGCCCGGGAGCGCCGTACCGCGTCGCTGACCGCGCGCACGGCCTCGCTCTGGCCGATGAGCCGCTTGCCCAGTTCGTCCTCCATGCGCAGCAGCTTCTGCGTCTCGCCCTCCAGCAGGCGGCCCGCGGGGATGCCGGTCCAGGCCCCGACGACGTCGGCGATGTCGTCGGCGCCGACCTCCTCCTTGACCATGGTGTCCCTGGCGGCCTCCTCCTCGGCCTCGGAGGCGGCCTCCAGCTCCTTCTCCAGCTGCGGGATCTCGCCGTAGAGCAGCTTGGCGGCCTTGTCGAAGTCGCCGTCGCGCTGGGCGCGTTCGGCCTGGCCGCGCAGGTCGTCCAGCCTCTCCTTCAGCTCACCGACCCGGTTGAGGGACTGCTTCTCCTTCTCCCAGCGGGCGGTCAGACCCCGCAACTCCTCCTCCCGGTCGGCGAGATCGCGGCGCAGCTTCTCCAGCCGGGCGAGCGAAGCGGGGTCGGTCTCCTTGCCGATCGCCAGCTCCTCCATCTTCAACCGGTCGACGGAGCGCTGGAGTTCGTCGATCTCGACCGGCGAGGAGTCGATCTCCATGCGCAGCCGGGAGGCCGCCTCGTCCACCAGGTCGATGGCCTTGTCGGGCAGGAAGCGGGAGGTGATGTAGCGGTCGGACAGGGTCGCGGCGGCCACCAGGGCGCTGTCCGCGATCTGCACCTTGTGGTGGGCCTCGTAGCGGCCCTTGAGGCCGCGCAGGATCGCGATGGTGTCCTCGACGGTCGGCTCGGCGACCAGCACCTGCTGGAAGCGGCGCTCCAGGGCGGGGTCCTTCTCGATCCGCTCGCGGTACTCGTCCAGGGTGGTGGCGCCGACCATGCGCAGCTCACCGCGGGCGAGCATCGGCTTGAGCATGTTGCCCGCGTCCATCGCGGAGTCGCCGCCCGCGCCCGCGCCGACGACCGTGTGCAGCTCGTCGATGAAGGTGATGATCTGCCCGTCGGAGTCCTTGATCTCGGCGAGCACGGCCTTCAGCCGCTCCTCGAACTCGCCGCGGTACTTGGCGCCGGCGACCATCGCGCCGAGGTCGAGCGCGACCAGCCGCTTGTCCTTCAGCGACTCGGGCACGTCGCCCTTGACGATGCGCTGGGCGAGCCCCTCCACGACGGCGGTCTTGCCGACGCCGGGCTCGCCGATGAGGACGGGGTTGTTCTTCGTACGGCGGCTCAGCACCTGCACGACCCGCCGGATCTCCTGGTCCCGCCCGATGACCGGGTCGAGCCGGCCCTCGCGGGCGGCGGCGGTGAAGTCGGTGCCGAACTTCTCCAGGGCCTTGTACTGGCCCTCCGGGTCGGCGGTGGTCACGCGGCGTCCTCCCCTGGCCTTCTTGAAGGCCTCCAGCAGCTTCTTCGCCTCGGCGCCCTGGCGCCTCAGCAGCTCACCGGCGGCCCCGCCCTTGGCGGCGACCCCGATGAGCAGGTGTTCGGTCGACAGGTACTCGTCGCCGAGGTCCTTCGCGCGCTCGCCCGCGTCCGCGATCACGGCCAGCAGCTCGCGGTTGGGCTGCGGGGGCGCGACGGTGGAGCCGGTCACGCTGGGCAGCGAGGCGAGGAGCTTCTCCGTGCCGGCGCGCACCGCGGCCTGGTCGGCGTCGACGGCGGCGAGCAGGTCGGTGATGTTCTCGTTGTCCTGCCCCTGGAGCAGAGCCAGCAGCAGGTGAGCGGGGGTGAGGTCCGGGTGCCCCTCGGTCACGGCCCGGTTGCTGGCCGCGTTGATCGCGTCCCGGCTCTTGTTGGTCAGCTCGGCGTCCACGTGTGCCTTCTCCTCCTCGACATACCTCTGCCTGCATCCCTGCTGACTTAACCAGCGTACATAAAGTTGAGTCTATTCCACTCAAGGCTGCCCGCGCACCGCCCTACGACTAGGTTTCCGGGCATGGCGACCTACTCCGTGGATCCGGGTTCCCCGGACGACGCGTATCTCCGCTTCTGGCGCGAGCGGCATCTGTGCACCCTGACGACCATCCGCCCGGACGGCAGCCCGCACGTAGTGCCGGTCGGGGTGACATACGACCCCGAAGCGCGCCTTGCCCGGGTGATCTGCAACGGCTCCAGCGCGAAGGCGGTCTACGCGCGCGCCGCCGGCCCCGACGGCGCGCTCGCCGCCGTCTGCCAGGTCGACGGCCGCCGCTGGGCCACACTGGAGGGCCGGGCGCGGGTCTCCACGGACCCGGCGCGGATCAGGGAGGCGGAACGCCGCTACGCCGAGCGCTACGAGCGCGAGCCCTCGCCGAACCCCTCCCGCGTGGTCATCGAGATCTCGCTGGAGCGAGCGCTGGGGCGGGGGTGAACGGGGTGGCGGGCGCGAGCGATTCGACGGCGGCCGTGTTCGATCGGATTCGGCCACACTGCGACGTGGCGCATACCCCGATATGTCGCCACGAACAACAGCGGCGTCACCGTGTTCAGGTCACGGTGACGCCGCTGCGGGGGGAAGCACCTGAGCGATCTTTTACGACGGGGGAATCGCGTCAGGCACTGCGGGGGGTGGCTGAGATGGTCCTGAGGTCGGACTCCACCGGCTCGGTGAGCCGGTGATCCCTCTGGTCCAGGTTCACAAAGATCATTCCGTACCGTATGGCACACCGCACCGGCTGGGGCGCCCCACGCGGCTTGCGCAGGCACCGGTAGGCCCGGACGTCCTCCTCCTCGTCGCGCGTGACGACGACCGGCTCACCGAAGACGGTCACCATCAGCGAGTCTCCCGGGTGGGGGATCGCGGTCACCAGATCGATGAAGTGCCAGCCGGAGCGGTAGGCGGTGGCCATCTCACGGCGGAAGGAGCGGTCGTCGGGAGGCATGGTCACATCAGCTCCCCGAACCGTCTGCCGTGCCCACCGTCGTCGCGGTCACCGCAGTCGTGGACGCCGGCGCCGAAGGCCACTTGCTGTCCGAAGGCCACTTGCTGTCCGAAGGCCACTTGCTGTCCGCGCGCACCTCGGTCTTCGCGTCGAGCGTGGCCACCGACGGCCACTTGCTGTCCGCCCGCGCGTCGCTCTTCGCACCGAAGGGGCCACTCAGCACTCCAAGGGCCACAACGGCGGAGAAGGTGGCGACCAGCACCGAGCGAATCATCTTCTTGCCCATGGTCGACTTCGTCCTCACTTGAAGGTCCCCTTCTTCCCCCGTCGGATAAGACGATGGCTCATTCAGGCACATCATGACCACACAATCAGTGCATCATGTTCCTGCATGTTCAGGACCCTGGGGGGTGGAGATTTGACTTCAAATCAGCACAACACGGCACATCCCCATGCGGTCACCGAACTGTGTGGGGAAGGGGGCCGACTTTACGCCAACGCCCTGCGTACCGGGCGTGTCTCGCGTGCTGACGTGGCGTCGGCTCCCTGCCTGATGGAGTTCGCCCTGCTCCACCCCGACCCGGACGATCCCGACTGGCTGCGCCCGGTGCCGCCGGCGGTGGCGCTGGCCCAGCGGCTTTCGCCCATCGAGCGCGAGATCGCCGACCGCAGGCGCTGGGCCGTGCAACTCTCCGACGTATTCGAGCCGTTCCTCGCGCTGAGCAGCCAGACCGGGTCCGCGACCCATTCGATCACGGTCCTGGAGGGCAGCGACCGCATCAACGCCGCGCTCGACCTGGCCACCGCGCAGTGCCAGACCGCGATGCTCACCGTGCAGCCGAGCAACCGCTTCACCGAACGCAACGTGCGCCAGGGCCTGGAGCGGGACACCGCCCTGGTGGACCGGGGCGTGCACATCCGCACCCTCTACCAGCACACCGTCCGCTACAACCTCAAACAACTCGGCTACGTCGCCCAACTGGCCAGCGGCAAGGTCGAGTACCGCACCATCGACGAACTGGTCGAACGGCTCATCATCTGCGACGAGTCGGTCGCCTTCATCCCCACGCGCGACGACCAGCAGGTGGCCCTCGAACTGCGCAACCCCGGGCTCATCCGCTACCTCATCAAGGTCTTCGAGTTCATGTGGAACCGCGCCGTCCCGCTGACCGCCGGCGCCCCGTACGAGACCGCGCCCGACGGCATCACCGAGATCCAGCACTCCATCGCCAAACTCCTGGTGGAAGGCCATGTGGACGAGGCCATCGCGCGCCGGCTCGGCATGAACGTGCGCACCTGCCGCGCCCATATCGCCAAACTGGCCCAGGCCCTGGGCAGCGGCAGCCGCGCCCAGCTCGGCTACCTCATCGCCCAGTCCGGCATGCTGGAACGCGACCAGTGAGCCGGCCGCACCGGCCCCGTGCGGGCCCCTGCCCGGCGTCGCGGCAGGGGCTCACCGGGAGGCGTCCCGCGCCGTCGGCACGCCCCGGCCGCTGCCGTCCAGGCCCGCCTGGGCGATGCGCACCCCGAGTTGGGCACGGCTCGCCGCGCCCAGCGTCTCCGAGAGGCGGGCGATGTGCGCGCGGCAGGTGCGCACGCTGATCCCGAGCCGCTCGGCGATCACCGCGTCCTGATGGCCCTCGGCGAGCAGCGCCGCGATGGACTGCTCCCGGTGCGAGATGCCCTCGATGCCAGTGTCCGGCAGCGGCGCGGTGAGCGGGATGGCGAGCCGCCACAGCCGCTCGAAGACGGTCACCAGGTACTCCACCAGCGCCGGGTGGCGCAGCTCCAGGGCCATGGTGCGGTCGGCGTTCGCCGGGATGAAGGCCACGGTGCGGTCGAAGAGGATGAGCCGGTCGATGACCTCGTCCAGGGTGCGGGCCTCCACCGTGTCGCCCATCAGCTCCAGGTAGTTGAGCAGCCCCTGCCCGTGCCGGGCCACGTGCGTGTACAGGTCCCGCATCCGCACACCCCGCCCGCGCAGGGCGAGCGCCCGGTGCAGGCCCTCGGTCAGCTCCGCCTCCCGCCGGATGCCGCCCGGCTGCACGGTGAGCACCTCGGTGGTGCACGCCTCGGTCGCCTCGTCCATCGCGGCCTGGATCCGCGACAGCCCGTCCAGCACCCGCACGGCGCTGCCGCCGGCCGGCGCCGCGAGCGCCTGCAACCGGCCGAGCCCGGCGTACCACTCGAAGGCGGCCACCGCCGAGCCCACCCGGCGCTGGCTCTCGCTGACCTCGTCGTGGACCCCGCGCAGCAGCCGGGTCATGACCTCCTGCGGGGAGGTGGGCACCAGCCAGTCCATGTCGTCGGGGTCCGGGTGCAGCAGCGCCAACTCCAGCAGACAGGGCACCGCCTCGGCCTCGACGCGCGGCACCCGGCCGCGACGCACCGCCCGCGCGTACACGCGGTCCCCGGCCTCGCACAGCCGGTCGGCACCGTGAGGATGCTGCTCCGCCCTCCGCCCGGCCATCGCGCATTCCACCCCCGGTGTGCTGCCACTTCCGCAGCGCAACTATGCGTGGCGCCGCCCGGGTCCGCAACACGGCTCCCCGCACCCCGGCGGCCGTTAACCACCGCCTTGCGGGGGTATCTCCCAGGCTCCGGGCCTGGGACCGCGGCAAGCCGGCGGCCGCGCCGGGCAGATACGACCCGGGCACCGGCCGCCGCGCCGGGGGGAGTTACTTCAGGCCGATCGCGTTGCACTCCGCCTTGACCTTGGGGACGCAGATGTCGCCGACGGTGTAGATGCCGTCCGCGACGACCGTCTCCTTGATGGTCTTGCGGGTCAGGGCGCTCACCTGGACCAGCTTGGCCGGGATGTCCTTGGTGGTGGGACTGTCCACCTTGTCCTCGGTGAGGGCGTCGAACTGGATGTCCTTGCCCTGGACCTTGGAGACGGCCATCTGCGCCGCGGCCTCGGCCTCGTCCGGGTAGGACTTGTAGACGCTCATGTACTGCTCGCCCGCCACCACCCGCTGCACGGCGTCCAGTTCCGCGTCCTGGCCGGTGATCGGGGGCAGGCTGGTGACGCCCGCGGCCTTCAGGGCCTTGATGACGCCGCCCGCCATGCCGTCGTTCGCGGCGTACACACCCGCGATGTTGCCCGCGCCGAGCTGGCTGATCGCCCTGGCCATGTTGGCCTGGGCGATCTCCGGCTTCCAGTCCGTGGTGTCGTAGCTGGCCGCGATGGTCACCTTGCCGTTCAGCTCGGACAGCGCGCCCTGCTTGAACTGCTTGGCGTTCGGGTCGGTGGGCGAGCCGTTCATCATCACGATCTTCGTCGCGGTGCCCGCGTTCGAGCCCAGCGCGTCCAGCAGCGAGCGGCCCTGCACCTCGCCGACGAGTTCGTTGTCGAAGGAGACGTAGGCGGTGATCGGGCCCTCGGCGAGGCGGTCGTAGGCGATGACCGGGATACCCGCGTCCTTGGCCTTCCGCACCTCGCCCGCGATGGCGTGCGAGTCGACGGCGTCGAGCAGGATCACATCGACCTTGTCGTCGATCATCTTCTGCATCTGCCCGGCCTGCTTGGCGGAGTCGGCGTTCGCGTTCGCGTACGCGACCTTGCCCTGCTTCGCGGTGAGGTCGGAGACCTTGCTCTTGATGATGGGGTAGTCGAACTTCTCGTAGCGCGTGTTGGTCGTCTCCGGCAGCAGCAGGCCCACGGTGATGTCGTTGCCCTTGGCCGGGCTCGCGCTCGTACTGTCCCCCGTCGCGTTCAGTACGCCGCAGCCGGCCAGCGAGAGGGTCGCCGCGGACGCGGCCACGGACAGGACGATACGACGCATACGAGGGCTCACTTCACGTGTGTTTCGGACGTGGGCGCTGCTACAGGACCCAGGTGTCTGAAAAGACAACGCGGAGCCGACAGCCGACGTCAAGGAGCCTTACTTAACGAGTGCGCAACACTACACGCCGCCGATCTTGTGAAAGCCATGCGGAAACCTCTCCAAACACTCTTTACGGACCGTCCATCCAAGGAGTGTTCACGAGGCGGCAAAGAAAAGGCCGTGTCTCGGGGTCCCGGTGCGCCGAAGGGCCCGCGGACGGGGTGCGTCCGCGGGCCCTTCGGCGTGCGTGGTGAAACGGGCGGTCAGTCGCCCTGCTGCTGGGGCCGCTTGGGCCGCCAGACGACCAGCGCGCTCGTCTGCTGGACCTCCTGATAGGGCACCAGGTCCCTGCGGTAGGAGGCGTGCACGGCGGCCTCGCGCTGGCGCATGGTGGCCGCCGCCCCGTCCAGAGCCGCTTCCAGCTCCGCGACGCGGGACTGGAGCGCGGCGACCTGGTTCTCCAGTTCGATGATGCGCTTGATGCCGGCCAGGTTGATGCCCTCGTCCTGCGACAACTGCTGCACCTGGCGGAGCAGTTCGATGTCACGGGCCGAGTAGCGCCGGCCCCGGCCCGCGGTGCGGTCCGGGGAGACCAGGCCCAGGCGGTCGTACTGGCGCAGCGTCTGCGGGTGGAGTCCGGAGAGCTGGGCCGCCACCGAGATGACGTAGACCGGGGTCTCCTCGGTCAGTTCGTACGGGTTGCGCCGGCGGCCTTCCATCACTCTCAAGCTCCCTTCGCGGCCTCGAACAGCTCCGCCCGCGGGTCCTCGCCCGCGGTCGCCTCGCGATACGCCTCCAGTGCGTCACGAGCCTTCCCCGACAGGTCCTCCGGAACACTCACCTCGACGGTGACCAGGAGGTCCCCGCGGGTGCCGTCCTTGCGGACCGCGCCCTTGCCGCGGGCCCGCATGGTCCTGCCGTTCGGAGTGCCCGGGGGCAGCTTCAGGGTGACCGGCGGGCCGCCGAGGGTCGGGACCCGCACCTCGCCGCCGAGCGCGGCCTCGGCGAAGGTGACCGGGACGGTCACCGTGAGGTTGTCGCCCTTGCGGCCGAACACCGGGTGCTCGCCCACGTGCACGGTCACGTACAGATCGCCCGCCGGGCCGCCCCGCTCGCCGGGGGCGCCCTTGCCGCGCAGCCGGATGCGCTGCTTGTCGGTGACGCCCGCCGGGATGCGGACCTGCATGGTGCGCGAGGACTTGGCGCGCCCGCTGCCCTTGCAGTCCGGGCAGGGGTTCTCCGCGATCAGTCCGCGGCCCTTGCAGTCGGGGCAGGGGTCGGTCAGCGAGAAGCCGCCGCCCGAGCCCCGGGCGATCTGGCCGGTGCCGACGCAGGTCGGGCACACCCGGGGCGTGCCGTTCTTGTCGCCGGTGCCGGAACAGGCCTTGCAGGGCTGCTGGGAGGTCATCCGCAGCGGCACCGTGGCCCCCTCGATCGCCTCGGTGAAGCTGAGGGTGACCTCGGTGTCCACGTCCTGGCCGCGGCGCGGCTGCGCACGGGTCGCCCCGCCCGCGCCGCCGCGGTTGAACAGGCCCCCGAAGACGTCACCGAGTCCGCCGCCGAAGCCACCGCCCTGGGCGGTGCCGGCGCCTCCGAAGAGGTCGCCCAGGTCGAAGTTGAAGCTGCCGCCGCCCGCGCCCGGCCCGGGGCGGAAGCCGCCGTTGCCGAACAGGGCGCGCGCCTCGTCGTACTCCTTGCGCTTCTTGGGGTCGCCGAGGACGTCGTTCGCCTCGGAGATCTCCTTGAAGCGCTCCTCGGCCTTGGCGTTGCCCTTGTTGGCGTCCGGGTGGAACTCGCGCGCGAGCTTCCGGTACGCCTTCTTGATCTCGGCCTCGGTGGCGTCCTTGGGGACGCCGAGGACCTTGTAAAAGTCCTTCTCGATGAAGTCCTTGGTGCTCATCCCCGACGTCCCTCCTTCCCGTCCGCTGTGATGACGTCAGCCCTCGTCCGGGCCACCGTTCTCCTTGTCGTCGGCCGCCTCGGGCTTCTCCTCGGCGCCCTCGGCCTTGACCGCCTTGTCCGACTTCGCGGCCTGCGCGCCCGGCTGCGGCTCGGCCACGGCCACCCGCGCGGGGCGGATGGTGCGCTCGCCGATGCGGTACCCGGGCTGCAGGATCGCCACGCAGGTCGTCTCGGTGACGTCCGGCGCGTAGCTGTGCATCAGGGCCTCGTGGATGGTCGGGTCGAAGGGCTCGCCCTCCTTGCCGAACTGCTGGAGGCCCAGCTTGGCCGCCACGGTCTCCGTCGACTCGGCCACCGACTTGAAGCCGCCGACCAGTTCGCCGTGTTCCCGCGCGCGGCCGATGTCGTCGAGCACGGGCAGCAGCTCGGTCAGGAGGTTCGCGACGGCGATCTCCTTGACCGTGACCCGGTCCCGCTCGACCCGGCGGCGGTAGTTCTGGTACTCGGCCTGGAGCCGCTGGAGGTCCGCCGTGCGCTCGTTCAGCGCGGTACGCACCTGGTCCAGCTGGGCGACCAGACCTGCGTCTGCGTTCGCGTCCCCGGCCGGGGCCGCCCCCTCCTTGGGGGCGGCCTTCGGCTCGGCGTCGTCGGAGGTGGCGCCGGAGGGGACGTCGGGCTTCTCCTCGAAGCCCGGGGTCTCCTCCGTCACGCGGCACCGTCCTTGCGCTCGTCGTCCACGATCTCGGCGTCCACGACGTCGTCGTCGGCCTTGGCCTGGCCGGCGTCACCGGCACCCGCGGCCTGGGCGTCGGCGTACATGGCCTGGCCGAGCTTCTGCGAGACGGCCGCGACCTTCTCGGTGGCGGTGCGGATCTCGGCGGTGTCCTCGCCCTTGAGCTTCTCCTTCAGCTCGGCGATCGCGGACTCCACCTCGGTCTTGACCTCGCCCGGGACCTTGTCCTCGTTGTCCTTGAGGAACTTCTCGGTCTGGTAGACGAGCTGCTCGCCCTGGTTGCGGGTCTCGGCGGCCTCGCGGCGCTTGTGGTCCTCCTCCGCGTAGCGCTCGGCCTCCTCGCGCATGCGGTCGACCTCGTCCTTCGGGAGGGAAGAGCCGCCGGTGACGGTCATCTTCTGCTCCTTGCCGGTGCCGAGGTCCTTCGCCGTGACGTGCATGATGCCGTTGGCGTCGATGTCGAAGGAGACCTCGATCTGCGGGACGCCGCGGGGCGCCGGCGGCAGACCGGTCAGCTCGAACATGCCGAGCTTCTTGTTGTACGCCGCGATCTCGCGCTCGCCCTGGTAGACCTGGATCTGCACGGACGGCTGGTTGTCCTCGGCCGTGGTGAAGATCTCGGAGCGCTTGGTCGGGATCGTGGTGTTGCGCTCGATCAGCTTGGTCATGATGCCGCCCTTGGTCTCGATACCGAGGGACAGCGGGGTGACGTCGAGCAGCAGGACGTCCTTGACCTCGCCCTTGAGGACACCGGCCTGGAGCGAGGCGCCGATGGCGACGACCTCGTCCGGGTTGACGCCCTTGTTGGCCTCCTTGCCGCCGGTCAGCTCCTTGACGAGCTCGGCCACGGCGGGCATACGGGTGGAGCCACCGACGAGGACGACGTGGTCGATCTCGTTGATCGAGATGCCGGCGTCCTTGATGACGTTGTGGAACGGCGTCTTGCAGCGCTCCAGCAGGTCGGCGGTCAGCTGCTGGAACTGGGCGCGGGTGAGCTTCTCGTCCAGGTGCAGCGGGCCCTCGGCGGACGCCGTGATGTACGGCAGGTTGATCGAGGTCTCGGTGGAGGAGGACAGCTCGATCTTGGCCTTCTCGGCGGCCTCGCGGAGGCGCTGGAGGGCCATCTTGTCCTTGGACAGGTCCACGCCGTGGCCGGAGTGGAACTGCTTGACCAGGTAGTCGACGACGCGCTGGTCCCAGTCGTCACCACCGAGGTGGTTGTCACCGTTGGTGGCCTTCACCTCGACGACGCCGTCGCCGATCTCCAGGAGGGACACGTCGAAGGTGCCGCCACCGAGGTCGAAGACGAGGATCGTCTGGTCGTCCTTGTCGAGGCCGTACGCCAGCGCGGCGGCGGTCGGCTCGTTGACGATGCGCAGGACGTTCAGGCCCGCGATCTCGCCGGCCTCCTTGGTGGCCTGGCGCTCGGAGTCGTTGAAGTACGCCGGGACGGTGATGACCGCGTCGGTCACCTTCTCGCCCAGGTAGGCCTCGGCGTCCCGCTTCAGCTTCTGCAGGATGAAGGCGGAGATCTGCTGGGGGTTGAAGTCCTTCCCGTCCAGCTGGATCTTCCAGTCGGTGCCCATGTGGCGCTTCACGGACCGGATGGTCCGGTCCACGTTGGTGACGGCCTGCCGCTTGGCGACCTCACCGACGAGCACCTCGCCGTTCTTCGCGAAGGCGACGACGGACGGCGTGGTCCTGGCACCCTCGGCGTTGGTGATGACGGTGGGCTCGCCGCCCTCCAGAACGCTGACGACGGAGTTAGTCGTGCCCAGGTCGATGCCGACCGCACGTGCCATGGTTGATTCCTCCAGCTGACTTGAGTGGAACAGGCTCAAGTGTGCACGAGCGGGGCGCTGGGGTCAACAGACCTGAGTCATCCAGACTCAAGTCTTATCCGTTCCTTACACGCAACTGCCCGCTGACCTGCGTCGATGCCATACGGCGGGGTCGCTGCACCGGGATCCGAACAGGCGCCCTCAGGAGTACGAGCACCACGAGCACCGCTCCTCCCGCCACCCACAGGACGGATCCCTCCCCCGCCCACCCGGCGTGCACGAGCACCCCGGCGAGCACCGCGGCGAAGGAGCCCGCCCCGAGCAGCACCACGGCACCCGGCTGGGTGAGCCCGAGCCGCCGCAGCCGGTGCACCAGGTGGTCCGGGCCGCGCCGCAGCAGCGGACGACGCCCGAGCAGCCGTACGAGCACCACCAGGCCGGCGTCCGCGAGGGCGACGGCGCCGAGACAGAACAGGACCGCCGCGCTCGGCCCGATCGCGTACCCCGCGCGGGTGAAGACGACCGCGGAGGAGAGCAGGAAGCCGGTGAACAAGGAGCCGCAGGCGCCGAGTCCGACCCGCGCGGGATGCCAGTTGTGCATCAGGAAGCCGGTCAGGGCGGCGGCGAACACGCTGAGCAGGACGGCGAGCCCGTCCATCACCTCGATGGCGGCGCAGACGCCCGCACCGAAGGCGGTCACCACGCCGACGGTCCCGGCCAGCCCGTCCGCGTGGTCGAGCCCCCGGAAGGCGAGCGTGACGACGACGATCCCGGCCACCGCGAGCACACCCCCGGCCACG
This sequence comes from Streptomyces sp. NPDC001056, assembly GCF_053598955.1. Lineage (NCBI taxonomy): Bacteria > Bacillati > Actinomycetota > Actinomycetes > Kitasatosporales > Streptomycetaceae > Streptomyces > Streptomyces sp. NPDC001056. Next base: position 145,764 of record NZ_JBSFLI010000001.1, read on the forward strand.
CCCGTCTCGTCGTACGGCACCACGCAGGCCGCCGCCACGGCCGTACCGGCGGCGATCACACGGCCGCGCAGCCGCCAGACGTCGGCGACCAGGCCGAGCGCGGCGACCCCGACGGCGGCGAGGAGGAGGCCGCCCACCCCCTCGCCCAGGGGGGCGACCCGGGTCCATTCACCCGTCCAGGCGACCAGCGAGGTGACGACGGCGACGGCGAGGCCGCCGAGCAGGGGAAGGGGGCGCTGTCGGCGCCGGTCGACGACTCCCGCCCGCCGTGCGGGCACCCGGAGCAGTGCCGCGAGGACGGCGGTGAGCAGCAGGGCGGCTGAGGCCGCGGCGATCCCGTAGAGCACGGCTCTAAGGTAGAGGCGAAAGTAGCAATTCGGGATGAATAACACGATCAGATTGCCCAGCGGGTGATCGACAGGTCACCATGGGCGGCCCCTCAGCGACCCATATCACCCCGCGCTCCCCTGCATCACGGCGGAAGATAGGGGTAGTCTCAGAGGACTACATAAGTTACCGCTTAGTAATGTTGCTCGGTTAATTCGAGGCCGCCCTCAGGAGCCCCAATGCAACTCGCCGCGATCATCGTGTCGCTGGTCCTGATCGTGGTCGGCGTGGCACTGTTCGGCCGCGCCCTCCTGCAGATCTTCAACTTCATGCGTCTCGGCCAGCCCGTGCCGGCCGGGACCAGGACCAACGAGCCCGCACAGCGCACCATCACCGTGGCCAAGGAGTTCCTCGGCCACACCCGGATGAACCGCTGGGGCGTCATCGGCGTGGCGCACTGGTTCGTGGCGGTGGGCTTCTTCTCCCTGCTGCTGACGATCGTCAACGCGATCGGCCAGCTGTTCAAGGCCGACTGGATCCTGCCGGTCATCGGCGACTGGGCGCCGTACAACGTCTTCGTCGAGTTCCTCGGCACCATGACCACCATCGGCATCCTGGTGCTGATCGCGATCCGCCAGCTGAGCAAGCCGAACAAGCCGGGCCGCAAGTCCCGCTTCGCCGGCTCCAACTTCGGCCAGGCGTACTTCGTCGAGGCCGTCATCCTCATCGTCGGCATCTGCATCTTCACGCTGCACGCCCTGGAGGGCGCCCAGCACCACGTCGACGGCTACGAGGCGTCCTTCTTCATCTCGTACCCGGTCGTCGCCTGGTTCAAGGGCATGAGCGTCGGCACGCTCCAGAACCTCACCTACTTCTTCGCCGCCCTGAAGATCGCGACCTCCTTCATCTGGATGATCACGGTCGCCCTGAAGACCGACATGGGCGTGGCCTGGCACCGCTTCCTCGCCTTCCCGAACATCTGGTTCAAGCGCAACGCCGACGGCGGCACCTCGCTCGGCGCGCTGCTCCCGATGACGTCCGGCGGCAAGGCGATCGACTTCACCGACCCCGGCGAGGACGACGTCTTCGGCGTCTCCCAGGTCGAGCAGTTCTCCTGGAAGGGCCTGCTCGACTTCTCCACCTGCACCGAGTGCGGCCGCTGCCAGTCGCAGTGCCCCGCGTGGAACACCGGCAAGCCGCTGTCCCCGAAGCTGCTGATCATGTCGCTGCGGGACAACGCGCACGCCAAGGCGCCGTACCTGCTGGCCGGTGGCGGCAAGACGGTGGAGGGCGAGGAGAAGGCGTCCGAGGAGCAGCTGGCCGGCGTGCCGGCCGCCGCCCTGGCCGAGGCCGAGCGCCCACTGATCGGCACCGCCGAGGAGAACGGCGTCATCGACCCGGACGTGCTGTGGTCCTGCACCACCTGCGGCGCCTGCGTCGAGCAGTGCCCGGTGGACATCGAGCACGTCGACCACATCGTGGACATGCGCCGCTACCAGGTCATGATCGAGTCGGCCTTCCCCTCCGAGGCGGGCACGATGCTCAAGAACCTGGAGAAGAAGGGCAACCCCTGGGGCCTGGCCAAGAAGCAGCGCCTGGAGTGGACCAAGGAGGTCGACTTCGAGGTCCCGGTCGTCGGCAAGGACATCGAGGACCTCACCGACGTCGAGTACCTGTACTGGGTCGGCTGCGCGGGCGCGCTGGAAGACCGCGCCAAGAAGACGACCAAGGCCTTCGCCGAACTCCTCCACATCGCGGGCGTCAAGTTCGCGATCATGGGCGGCGACGAGAAGTGCACCGGTGACTCCGCCCGCCGCCTGGGCAACGAGCCCCTGTTCCAGGAGCTCGGCATGGAGAACGTGATGGCCCTGAACACGGCGTTCGGCGAGGAGCTGGACGACGACGGCAAGGTCACCGCGGAGTCCAGGAAGCCGAAGTCGGCGAAGAAGATCGTCGCCACCTGCCCGCACTGCCTCAACACGCTCGGCAACGAGTACCCACAGCTCGGCGGCGACTACGAGGTCATCCACCACACCCAGCTGCTCCAGCACCTGGTGGACGAGGGCAAGCTGATCCCGGTCACCCCGGTCGAGGGCATCATCACCTACCACGACCCGTGCTACCTGGGCCGCCACAACAAGATCTACACGCCCCCGCGCGAGATCATCGGCAAGGTCCCGGGCCTGCGCAACGAGGAGATGCACCGCCACAAGGAGCGGGGCTTCTGCTGCGGCGCCGGCGGCGCCCGGATGTGGATGGAAGAGCGCATCGGCAAGCGCATCAACAACGAGCGCGTGGACGAGGCCCTCTCCCTCAACCCGGACATCGTCTCCACGGCCTGCCCCTTCTGCCTCGTCATGCTGACCGACTCGGTCAACGGCAAGAAGAACGACGGCAAGGCCAAGGAATCCATCCAGGTCGTCGACGTCGCCCAGCTCCTGCTGGCCTCCGTGAGGACCCCGGTGGACCCGGCGGGCGAGTCCGAGACCGAGACCGCGCCGGAGCCGGAACCGGTCAAGTGACGGCCGCCACGGCCCGCTGAGACCCACAGCGCCCCCTGCTTCGCACAGGCAGGGGGCGCTGTCGTGTTCAGGGGGTGGGGTCGAGGTGGCGAGGGGAGGGTGGCGGGGCCGCACGAGGAGCCCGGAGCCCCGCGGTCGCGGAGCGGCGGCGCCGGGCCTCGTAGGTCACCGAGGCCCGGTGCCGCCGCGGGTCACGCGTTCTTGGGGCCCGCCTGCTGGACCACGTCGAAGGACCACAGGGTGGACCCGGAGGCGGCGGGCTTCGGGCGCTCGCCGCCGCCCTCGCCGCCGCCCTGGTGCGCGGCCTTCATCGGGCCCTCCATCCACGCCTGGAAGGACTCCTCGTCGCGCCAGCGGGTGTAGACGAGGTACTGGTCGGTGCCCTCGACCGGGCGCAGCAGCTCGAACCACTCGAAGCCGTCGGAGTTCTCCACCGCGTGGGCCCGCGAGGCGAACCGCTTCTCCAGGACCTCCCGCTGCTCGGCGGGCACGGTCAGCACGTTGATCTTCACTACGCTCATGAGTCCATCCTGCGCCAGCGGCCCGCCGGCCGCCGCAGGGGGACCCGGTAACGCGCCGCGGCGCTCACGCACCTACCGGCGTCCACCGCAAAGGCGCCGGCGCGGTCTTCGCGGGCCGAGCAGGTTCAAACCCGGAACCATCCCTGGTGAAACGGCTGACGGCCCCTTAGGGGATGTCACAGGTCGGCCGCAATGCCGGGCCCGGACCGCCGGGCCCGGCACGTCACCCTCCGGGACCAGGTACGTTCGATGACGTGGCTGGATTCAGGATCGGACGCGGGGGCCGGGACGACCGCACCCCCCAGGGACAGCAGCAGGCGCAGCGGGGACCGTCGGGCGCCCGCCCCGGCCCGTCGAGCGGGCGACGCGGCCCGTCGCCGTACGGGCAGCAGGGGCCCCAGGCGCCCGGACAGGGCGCGGGACGGCCGTCGTACGGCTACCCGTCGGCGCCGCAGCAGCCGTACCCGCAGCAGGGGGCGTACCCCCAGCAGTCGTATCCGCAGCAGTCGCCGTACCCACACCAGGCGTACCAGCAGCCGCACCCGCAGCAGTCGTACCCGCAGCAGGGCCGGCCGTACGGCCACCAGGGCCGGGCGGACGACGGCCCGGAGTACTTCGACGACGGCTACGCGGGCGGCGCGCCGGACCCGTACGCGGCCAACAACCCGGGCCACACCCAGGCCTTCTCCATCGACGAGGCCGCCGACTACACCCAGGGCTCGACCTACCAGGCCGGCGCCGCGCCCGCCGCGCCGCTGGGCCCGCCCCTGCACTGGAAGGAGCTGCTGCGGGGCATCGTGCTCGCCCCCGACCAGACCTTCCTGCGCATGCGGGACTACACGATGTGGGTCCCGGCCCTGATCGTGACCTTCCTCTACGGCCTGCTCGCGGTCTTCGGCTTCGACAACGCCCGCAAGGAGGCCATCGGCGCCACGCTGTCCAACGCGGTGCCGATCGTGCTGATCACCGCGGTCGTGATGGTGCTCGGCCTGTTCGTGCTGGGCGTGGTCACCCACACCCTGGCCCGCCAGCTCGGCGGCGACGGCGCCTGGCAGCCCACGGTGGGCCTGTCCATGCTGATCACGGCCCTCACGGACACGCCCCGCCTGGTCTTCGCCATGTTCTTCGGCGGTGACGCGGGCTTCGTGCAGATACTCGGCTGGGCCACCTGGCTCGCCGCGGGCGCGCTGCTCACCATGATGGTGTCCCGCTCGCACGACCTGCCGTGGCCGAAGGCGCTGGGCGCGTCGGCGATCCAGCTGATCGCGCTGTTGTCGATCGTGAAGCTCGGCACGTTCTAGTCCCCGGGCACGCGGAAGGGCCCCCGGCGCGCGGTTCGCGCGCCGAGGGCCCTTTTGTTCGTCCGTCCGGTGCCGTCAGGCGTCGAGGACCTGATCGTCCCGTCGTACGACCGGCGACTGGACGCTCCACGGGAAGTTGATCCAGTCGTCGGTGCGCTTCCAGACGTACTCGCACTTCACCAGGGAGTGGGACTTCTCATAGATCACCGCGGAGCGCACCTCGGCGACGGTGTCGAGGCAGAAGTCGCGGACGAGCTTGAGGGTCTTGCCCGTGTCGGCGACGTCGTCGGTGATCAGGACCTTCTTGTCGGAGAAGTCGATCACGTTGGGGACGGGCGCCAGCATGACCGGCATCTCCAGGGTCGTGCCCACGCCCGTGTAGAACTCCACGTTCACCAGGTGGATGTTCTTGCAGTCGAGGGCGTAGGCGAGCCCGCCGGCCACGAACACGCCGCCCCGGGCGATGCTGAGCACGATGTCCGGCTCGTACCCGTCGTCGGCGATGGTCTGCGCCAGCTCGCGTACGGCACCGCCGAACGCCTCGTAGGTCAGGTTCTCCCGCACGTCACTCATGTTCTGGCAGCCTCACACCTGGGTCCGATGGAAATTGACGTAGGACCGCGAGGCGGTCGGTCCGCGCTGGCCCTGGTACCGCGAGCCGTAGCGCTCGCTGCCGTACGGGAACTCCGCGGGCGAGGACAGCCGGAACAGGCACAGCTGGCCGATCTTCATCCCCGGCCACAGCTTGATGGGCAGGGTGGCGAGGTTCGACAGCTCCAGGGTGACGTGACCGCTGAACCCGGGGTCGATGAACCCGGCGGTGGAGTGGGTGACCAGGCCGAGCCGGCCGAGCGAGCTCTTGCCCTCCAGCCGCGAGGCGAGGTCGTCGGGCAGCGAGATGACCTCGTACGTCGACGCGAGCACGAACTCCCCGGGGTGCAGGATGAACGGCTCGTCCCCGTCCGGTTCCACGAGCCGCGTCAGGTCGGGCTGCTCGACGGAGGGGTCGATGTGCGGGTACCGGTGGTTCTCGAACACCCGGAAGTAGCGGTCCAGCCGGACATCGACGCTCGACGGCTGCACCATGGATTCGTCAAAGGGATCGATCCGTACCCGCCCGGCGTCGATCTCGGCCCGGATGTCCTTGTCTGAGAGAAGCACGTAGCGAGGATACGCAAGGCGCGCGGAGCCATGACAATCGCGACGACTCCGCGCGCCGGTTGTCACGACGCGACTACGCCGCGTCGTGACCTGCTTCTACTCCCACTTCTACCCCTGCTTCTCCAGGGCGACCGGTACGGCGCTGCGGAGCCGGGCGCATCGAGGGCACCGCATGAGCCGACCGGGGCCGAGCCGCTCGGCCTGCTGCATCGGGAACGAAGCGGTGCTGAAGACGTGCCCATCCGCACAGCGGACGACGGTGCGTTCCATCAAGTCCCTTAAGTCCCTTCCCCAAGAGGCTCGTCGGGCTGACCAACCCGACGACAAAAGCCACATTACGGGATCAAAGAGACGACTCTCCAGGCGGCACTCCGGCCCCCACCCGGACCCTTCCCCACCCCTCCACCGTACGCCCCAACTCCCGCCCCCCGCAGCCGGATCCCGACCCTGAAACCCACTCAGGCCCCCGAGCCGTGAGCATCGGAGGCCTGCGATGAGGTACAGTGAGCGAGCGTCGGACACGGACCCCTCTCGGGGGCTTTGTCCGGACTTACGCGGGTGTAGTTTAATGGTAGAACATCAGCTTCCCAAGCTGAGAGCGCGAGTTCGATTCTCGTCACCCGCTCCACGTAAAACCCCCAGGCCAGCGGCCCGGGGGTTTTCTGTTGTCTAGACCGGTGCGCGGGTTGCGCACCACAACCGCACCATAAGGACTCGGCTACGTCCCAGTGGCCTCCTCCCTGTGGTGCGCGGAGTCGCCCGTGTGGTTCTTCGCACGCTCGGCGCGCACCATCTCGTCGAGGCCAGCCGCCAGCTCGCGCTGCCGCTCGTCGTCGGAGTGCTGATAGATCAGTGCGGCCTTCTCCGAGGACTGCCCGGCCCGGACCATGGTGTCTTTGAGCGTCGCGCCGGAACGCGTCGACAGCGTGTGTCCGGTGTGACGAAGGTCGTAGAAGCGGAAGCCGTCCGGCAGACCCGCTGCCATACGGGCACGACGCCATTTCCGCCCGAAGGACGTACGGCGGAAGGCCGCCCCCTTCTCGCCGACGAAGACGAGGCCATCAGGCCCCTTCTCCGCGTACCAGGCGAGGTGACGTCTCACGTCCTTCTCCAAGAAGGCCGGAAGGACGACGAGACGAGCACCCGCGTCGGACTTGGTGACCCCCGGAGCACGCTTCCCGTTGGTGCGCTCGGGCTCAGCAACACGGACCCGTATCACGAGGTTGTCCAGGTCGACGTCTCGCCGCCGAAGGCCGGCCAGTTCCTCGGGCCGCATCGGACCGTACGCGCCCAGGTAGACCATGAGACGCCAACGGATGCCGATGGCTTCGGCAAGCGCATCGACCTGGGCGACGGTGGCGATCCGACGCTCAGCCGCCGACTCCTTCCCCGCGCCCTTGATCCGGCATGGATTGCGGCTGATCAGGTCGTCATCAACGGCTGTCTCCATGAGACCTTTGAGCAGCCTGTACGCCTTGGCAACGGTGGTCTTGGCACTTGTTGCCCGCAGCCGCTCAGCACGCCATTCGCGGACGCGAGGAGCGGTGATCTCGTCCAGGTCGAGCGCGCCGAAGGTCGGGAGGATGTGGAGCCGTAGCAGGTGGTGATAGAGGTCCACGGTGCGAACGGCCAACTCCCGTTCCTCGACCCACTTCTCGGCGTATTCGCGGAAGTTCACGGCGCCCGCGTCGGGAGAGCGCCAGTCTCCGCGGCTGAGATCTGCCTCAACCTGCGAGAGCCAGATTTCAGCGTCCTTCTTGGTCTCGAAAGTCTCCGGTGCACGGACCCGCTCACCGTCAGGCGCGAGATACGACGCCGTCCACTTCCCGGACCGGTACTGACGCACGGCCCCGAAACGGCGCCGTCTGCCCTTCTTGTTGGCCATCAGGCAGCCCTCCGCAGTCCGACGCGGCGGAGTCGAATCGGCTCCACGGTCCGAGAGGCCAGGTACTCGTGAAGGGCGCTCTCGGGGATGCGGACGTGTCGGCCGACCTTGACGTACCGGATGCGCCGCTCCTCAATGAGCCGCCGGGGGAAGCGGGCGGTCGTGCCCAACAGCTCGGCGACCTGGTCGACGGACAGGTAGCGGTCGTTCATGTGGTCGGCTCTCCTTCCGTTCCGGGGGCAGGTTCGAGGGACGCGGCAAGCCAGGTCTCGCCCGCGCTGAGGCCCGTTCCGGCGAAGACCCAGTGCGCGAGGACGAGCGTGGTTTCGCCATCCTGGGGTGTGGGCGGGGCGGCTTGTGCGCGGCGCCATTCGGCGCGGGCGTTGCGGAGGGCGCCGAGGGTGGTGGAGTAGCGGCGGGACTTGGTGGAGAAGTGGCCGCGGAAGCCGAGCATGTGCGCCCATGCGCGTAGGCGGAGGTCTGCCAGTTCGGGGCGTGCGCCGAGGACCCAGGCGGTGCGGATCATGCGGCGGGCGTGGTCGGTGATCCGGGCACCGGCCAGCTCGGCGAGGAAGCGGATCGGCCGATCAAGGGTGCCGGTCGCCGTCTCGGCGCCCTTGGTGGCGTACTTGGCGATGTACGCCGCTACGGCCCGCTCAGTCAGCTCCTGGCTGCCGTCGAAGTCGGCGGAGCGGATCGGGCGGACGTCAAGCTGACGGCCGAAGACGAATGAGTGCGCTTGGCCGTCGACAGTCGGACCGCCGACACGAGCGGCGGTGGCAGCGGCGTGGATTGCGTCGCCCAACAGCTCGGCCGTGGCCCAGGCCGGGGGCGAGGTATCGCCGCCCTTGGGGCCGTCCAGGCGGATGACTGCGTGGAAGTGGACGGCTCCGCGCTTCTGGTACTCGGCGACCTTGGCGAAGGAGATGCGGGCGTGATCGCGGAAGGCCCGTTGCGTGAGACCGGCGCGCTTAGCGACCTCACGGCGGAGGTAGATGGAGAAGCGCCGCCACAGGGCCCCTGCGTGCGCGTTCCAGAGCACGGCGGCTTCGTAGTCGTACCTGTCCGGGTCGAGGGGCGTGCCGAGAGCCGGGTCTGTGTCGTCGTGCCAGCCACCGCAGCGGCAGGGCCGTCCGCTGGAGGGGCGGTTGTGGACCGGGCCGAAGCTCGGGGCGGTGAACGTAGCGAAGACGCGCGGGTGCGTGCCGACCTGCTCAGGGGTGCCCTTGCCGCCGCGGAGCCCGGCGGTGATCAGGTGGTAGGTGTCGCGACGGTAGACCTCCGCGCAGGCCGGGCAGCGGGTGGCACGGCGGTTGTTGCAGCGGACGAGGAGGCTTCCGGCGGGAAGGGCGGCCGAGTCGAGGTGGTGCAGGACGCGCCCGACCTCACCGGTCGTGGTGTCGACGGCGTACTCGGTGCGGTGGCCGTCGAGGCGTACGGGGTGGGTGCAGCCGCCCAGGCCGGAGAGTTGGCGCGCCAACTCTGGCAGGGTGCCGAGTGAGGCGAGCATGGAGAGTTCCGCCAGCGGTGGCGGAGTCTGCCGGGTGATGATGGTTCTTCCTTTCGGCTGTTTCGGCGGTTGGGAGGACGGCCCCGGGGCGGCGGGATGCTTGGCGGCTTGTTGCCGCCCCGGCGGCCGGTCAGCGCTTGTTCGTGCTGCTGACGAGGGAGCGCAGGACCACGGCGGCGATGGCCACGGACACGGCCGACACGGCGACCGCGGCCAGGAGCGCGGTGAGGACGATGCCGACGACGACCACGGCGGCGACCGCGCCCACGTAGGGCGCCAGCGGACGGCCGGCCGAGGGCGCCGGGGCGTGGGTGGGATGCGTGCTGACGATGTTCGAGGTGGGCAGGGTCGGGATGTCGGGCAGCTTGGGACGGAGCACGGCGTATCTCCTGTCAGTCGTGGGTGCCGTTGACGACCTCGACCCCGGAGCGGGTGCCGGAGTCGATGGCCGGCGCGAGGAACGTCTTGGAGAGCAGGAAGCCGAACAGCGCGATCACGACGACGATCCAGACGCGGACGCCGAGGAACTTGACCGCGCCCCAGGCGATGAGGCCCAGGACCAGGACGAGCGGCAGCGAGACGGTCACGGTGGCTCCTCAGCGGACGCGGCAGCGGTGGGTACGGGCGGCGAGTTCGGCGGCGGTGCGGCTGTCGTAGTCGGCGGAGAAGCCGCAGCGCGGGGCGGTGCAGGTCGCGGCGTGCTTCTCGCGGGCCCGGCCGTCGTAGTAGGTGGCGACCTGAACGGGGCCGATGCGGACGACACGGCGAAAGCGCGGGGTGGCGGGCATCAGGGCAGCTCCTTGGAGTCCGGGTGGTTCTCGCCGGTGAAGTCGGCGACGTGGTCGAGCAGCCACCGCCGGATCTCGTCGCCCTCGTACGCGTCGGCGGTGAGGATCACGGGTTCGGCGATGAGCATTGCCTCGGTGAGGCGGTTCTGGCGGGTCAGCTCGGCGGCGCGGTTGAGCGCGCGGAGCGTGGACGGACGCACGGTGGGATGTCCTCCAGGTCAAGTGAGGTGACGGGCGGTGATGGCTTCGGCGAGCGACAGCGGGACGCCGAGGCGTGCGCGCAGGGTCGTTGTGTCGATAGCTGTCCCGGTCCGGGTCCGGTGTTCGTCGGCGACCTTGCGGGCGAGGGCGACGAGGGCGGGCGGAACGGGCGTGGGCGTCGAGGGCGGGGCGGGTGCCGGAAGGGGGGCGGAAGGCAGTTCCGGAGCCGGGTCAGCCACGGCCCCCGGTGTCCCGCTGTTCGCCGGGACCGCTTCCGGCGAGGGCTTCGCTTTCCGTGATCCGTGAGCGAGCAGGGTTCCGCCGAGGAAGGCCACCGCGGGCCACCCGGCGACGAGGATGCGCAGCCAGGCGGGTACGGCGTTCAGGTCGAGCAGTCCGGCCGTGGAGACGTTGGCCCCCAGAGACGCCGTCAGGGCGACGAGGAACCAGCACCAGGCGGCCGGCTTCGGCCCGCCGGAACGGAGCCGGTGCCAGGCGGCGACGAGGAGCAGATCGACGGAGACGGGATAGGCCCACGCCTTCCATCCGTTCTGCCCTGCGGCGGCGGCGAGGTCGTGCAGGTGGGCGAAGGACAGGGCCCCGGCGATGACGGCTTGGACCAGGACCGCGTCCGCGCGGAGAGCGGGCCGGGTCATCAGGACGACTCGCCGCGGCAGTCCCGGCCGTCGTCGGGGTCGTCGTCGGACGGGAAGGCGCCGGGCGGCGGCTCCGGAAGGGACACGGCCAGGGACGGGGTCACGGCGTTGACGAACGCCTCGTCAGCGCCCGACGTGTCGGCGTAGAGGGCGAGTTGGCCAAGCAGGAAGACGGTCCGCACGAAGTCCTCGCAGTCGGGGCACATGGCAAGTGGTCTCCTTCTTTCAGGCATGGCAGGGGTAGGGACTTGGCGCGGAACGGCCGCGCCGGCCGCGGGGCGGGGACGGTTACTCGGTGACCGGCTGGGGAGAAGCCATCGACCCGGACGCCGCCTCTACGGGTGCCGTCGGGACATGCGGGCGGAAGGGCGAGAGGGCCGGTACATCGGGGGCGAAGTGCGCTGCGGCGCGGCAGGTGGCCGCCGCGTCGGCGAGGGAGAGGTTCGGGGTGCGGATGCGGGACCAGCCGCCCGAGGTGTCACCGACGACGGCCAGGCCGGGCCGGTCGGAGGGGATGGAGCAGGCGGCCCAGACGGCTTCCGGGGCGATGTCCCCGAGCGCCATCTTCGACGAGGCTTCGTCGTTGACCCGGTGGCAGACGCGACCGGTGAGCTGTGCGCGGAGCATGGTCGCGCCCTTGCCCAGTTCGGCTCCGAAGCGCTGCCCGCACACCTGGAGGTAGATGCCGACCGCGCGGCCGAGCTGGGCGAGGCGGATGAGCTGGGTGACCATCTCGTCGCGCCGTTCCTCTTCCTTCCGTGTGGCGACGAGGAAGAGTTCCGCCACCTCGTCGACGAACAGAACGATGGGCGCCGGACGTTCGTCGTCCGGCAGTCCCCAGATGTCCGAGGTGATCAGTTCGTCCGGGGTGCCCGGGGCGATGCCCTGCCGGGCCTTGATCAGGTCGTATCGGTCCTCCATTTCCTTGACGAGCACCGGCAGCAGCTCGGCCGCCTGGTCAGGGTCGGTGGCCAGCGCGGACAGCCGGGCGGCGAAGGGTGACAGTTCGACACCGCGCTTGCAGTCGATGCCGACCAGGACGACCGGCTGAGTGGCCAGCCGGGCGAGCAGGTTCCGCAGGTACATGGACTTGCCCGACAGCGTGGCGCCGAGGACGAGTTCATGCGGCACGGCCCGATAGTCACGGACGTACGCCGTCGCGTCCTCCCGCATGGCCACAGGGACTCGGAGCAGCCCCAGGCCCGTACGGCTGCGGGGCATGCGCACTTTCCGGAGGACGTCGAAGCCGACGAGGCGCAGTTCGACGAGCCCGGGCTTGACGTCCCGGACGTGCACGGCGTGGACGCCCCAGGCGTGTCGCAGCCGTTCGGCCGAGGCCGCCACGTCCGTCGGCTCCTGGCCGGGGGCCAGCCGCAGCCGCATGCGCAGCCCGGTCGAGGTGGGACGGATGAGGCCCCGGCGGGGCGGGACCGGCCGGACCTCTCGCCGGGTGGTGGCCCGTACGGCCAGGACTCGCCAGCGCGGAGGCTCGACGGTCAGGCCGCAGGCGTCCATGGTCGAGGAGTACGAGGCCAGCAGCCGGGCCACCGACACCGGCAGCCCGACCGTGGACCAGTACGCCGCGGGGTGAGCGTGCCGGACGTAGGCCGCGCCACCTATCGCGGCGAGCGACCCGCCCAGCTCGGCCACCGTCGCCAGGTCCGTCACGGCGATCAGCCCGCCTGAACCATCGGGAAGGCACCAGGAGCAACGGCGGTGGCCCGGTAGGCGATGCCGTGCCGCTGCTGCCCGTTGAACACGCTTTCCCACGGCCGGGCCACCAGACCCGGCAGCGAGACCGGGGCACCGACGGTCAGCCCCTCCGTCACCCCGCTCTCGGGGATGGTGACCTGGATCAGCGACGACTCGCCCTCGTTGATGTAGACGACGCCGACGGTCATCAGTGCCTCGCCGCTCACGGCGTCCTTGGCGATCTCACCGGTCTGCCGGTCACGCACCTTCGGCGCCGGCGCTTCCGTGAGCAGGATCGTGGCGGTCGAGGCGTCAACACGGATCACACGCACTGAGATGTCTCCTTCAGAGTCGGTCCAGTTCGAACCTGACAAGTTGACTTAGCAAGTTCGGAGCTAGAGATGCCAAGTTGACTTGTCAAGCTTGATTCGCGGAAGAATTGATGCGCCGTCAGACGGCTCAGTTCAGGCGGTAGGTGTCCTCCAGTTCCTGCCGATCGGCAGGAAGGAGCACGTCGGAGACTTGCAGCGCCCGCCCGGACGCATCACAGGCGACGACGAGGACACTCAGGACAGGAACGCCGTCAGGAAGCCCGAGCAACTCGGCTTCGGCAGCGTCAGGTAGCCGAGCGGACACCCGCTCCGTCACATGGTCGAAGCGGACTTTCTTGCGCGCCTCCAAGTGCTCACGCATGCCGGACGTCAGCGCGTCCCCTGCGGCCAGGTCGGTCCCGTCAACGAGGCCGGCGGGGAAGTACGACGAGACCAACTCGACCGCTTCGCCGTCCTCCTCGACCAGGAATCGACGCCGGACAGCCTTGGCGCTCTTGGCAAGCCCCAGAGCCGAGGCCACGCGTGCCGGGACCGCCGCTTCGCCGACGTCGACCAGGCGGCCAGGAGTCCGTGACTCATCACGCACCAGGGCCTCAAGGCCGCGCCGGTCTTTTTCCTCGACGACCGCGGGGCGTCCGCGCACGATCGTCCCGTAGCCCTGCCGGGACTCCAGCCAGCCGTCCCGCTTCAGCAGCTCCAGGGCTCGCACGACTGTGGGCCGGGACATCCCGAATGCCTGAACCAGCTGATTCTCGCTGGGAACCCGCGTACCGGGCGCATACGTGCCGTCCTCGATGCGACGTTGGATCGTCTGCGCGAGGCGCACGTACTTGGGTGCCTCCACTTCATACGCCATGAACGCCGCCCGTCGAGATTGGCCAAGTCAACTGGTCAACCAGACTAGCGATGTATCTACCCTGACAGTAGAAGGGGTGGGCACCCTTCTTATGCCCGCCAGGCATCAGCCATCACGAAGGCGACCACCGTTCCCCCGAAGCGGCTGGGCCCGGAGTGCCACGACTCGGCGATGGAGTCGACCAGGAGCAGTCCGCGCCCGTGCGCGTCCTCGGCGTCCGGCCGGCGCAGGCGAACATTCGCCGGGAAGCCGGGATTGTGCACCTCCACCCGCAGCGAGGTGTCGTACCGGAACCACTCCACCCGAACACGCCACTCCCCCTCCGACCGCCCGTAGAGGATCGCGTTGGTCACCAGCTCCGAGATCATCAGCGTGCAGTCGTCGACCGAACAGGCCGGGTTGTACGGAGCGATGAGCTTCCGGAACCAGCGCCGAGCCCGGGGTACGGACTCCGGAGTCGGATCCAGGATCATCGCTCCCAACCGCGGCGAGTCCTCGCAGGGATAGCGGTCGATCACGTATGTCATCCGCGCTCACTCCTTGCCGCTGCCGTCGCAGTCGAGGCAGCGCCGCTTCGACGTGGCACGGGTGCGGTCGTTGGCGGCGGCAAGGGCCACCGATGTGCGCGAACCAACACGCTTCCAGCCACGCCCCCGACATCCCCGGCAAGCTAAGTGCGCGCTCTGATCCGGCCGCCGACTCGTCACGCCCGTGCCCCCTTCCGTAAGTGGCCTTAGCCACTTGCTGGATAGTGGCATTAGCCACTTGCGGTGCGCAAGCCGTTCTCGCGAACTATCTCCCAATCAGGCGAGGGGGTACCCCTGCTCGAACGCCCAGCGGTGCGGCGGGTAGGTCGCCTCGGAGAACTCCAGGGGCCGGTCCTGGAGGTCGTAGACCACGTGGTGGACGATCAACACGGCCGAGCCCGCGTCCAGTTGGAGAGCAGCTGCTTCTTCCTCGGTGGCGGTCCGGGCGCACATGCGGTCTTCGGCGTAACTGCCCTTCCGGCCCGTCATGTTCTCGACGTACATCAGCGTCCCTTCCTGGATCCGCTCGGGTTCCAGGAGCTTGGGCGCGCGCTGGCCGACGTCCGGCGCGAACCATGACGTGGACAGGGTGATCGGGCCGTCCTGGTTGTTCGTGACCCGCCGGCGGTGCGCCGCCCGACGATCCTTCGACAGCCCCAGGGCCTCAGCGACATGATCGGGCGCATCCATCCAGCCGGTGGACGTGATCACCGCATACTCACCGGGCGTGTAGATCTTCCCGGTCTGCCGAGCGCGGCCGTACAACTCCCGTGCACGCCGGTTCACTTCGAGGCTGCGCACGTAGGTTCCCGACCCCTGGCGCTTCTCGACGAGCCCCTGATGGCTCAGCGCCTCCAGCGAACGGGCCGCTGTAGGCCGGGAAACCTTCCAGTCCGCCGCCAACTGCCGTTCCGAGGGAACCTCGTCCCCCGCGCGCAGGTCACCCCGAAGGATCTGATCACGGATGTAGTGCGCGATCTGGAGATACTTCGGCTGAGCCTCCTCGATCTGCGGCATGTCCCCTCCTCGTAAAAGTGGCTATGGCCTTTAGCCACTATAGGGTGAGTGGCCAATACCAGAGCCCGTAATGTGGAGCACATGACGCGGTTGATCGTCGCAGCAGGAGGAGGGGGCGACGCTGTCGCCGCCGCAATGCTTCACGCCGCCCTGTACGGCGACGAGGACCAGGCGGTGATCCTCACCTACGCCTGGGACCGCCTCCTGGTCGACCCGATCCCGGGCCCCCGCGGAGCCAACAACTTCACCGGGCTCGAACCTCTCACCCGCTCCGTCTGGTCAGTGCCGGCCACCGCCGAGCCGATCGCACCGGCAGGTTCCACACTCCCCCGGCTCGCGGCAGCGCTCCCGCACACGTTCGCCTTGCTCGACCCTCACCACGGCGCCGAGGGCATCGCACGGCAGATGGAAGAACTGGTGGACCACCTGACCCCCGCGTCGATCGATCTGCTGGACGTCGGCGGAGACATCCTCGCCCAGGGCGACGAACCCACGCTGAAGAGCCCACTCGCCGACGCGCTCACCCTCGCTGCCTGCTGCCAGGTCAACGCCCCGATCCGACTGCTGGTCGCAGGCCCAGGGCTGGACGGCGAGATCTCGCCCGACGTCCTACGCCCCTTGCTCGGACCTCTTGCCCACACCTTCACGTCGAAGGATGTGGAGGCGATCAGCAGTGTCCTGGAGTGGCACCCCTCAGAGGCAACCGCGATGCTCGCCGCCACAGCCCGAGGAGTCCGCGGTATCTGCGAAGTACGCGACGCCGGCCTCCCCGTCCCCCTCACCGACGAGGGAGCCACCGTCCACGAAGTCGACCTGGACGACGCGGTCAGCCGCAACAACCTGGCCCGCGCCATCATGACGACCGCCGCCCTGGACGAGGCCGAGGCGTACAGCCGGGAAATCTGCGGCTTCTCGGAAATCGACTACGAACGCAACAAGGCAACCTGGCTCACCGGGCCGGCACCGGCGAAGCTCGAACCCGATGACGTACTGTCGCGGCTCGACCAGTTCCAGCGGGAGGCCCAAGCCCGGGGAGTCACCCACACGACCTTCCGCCGCATCACAGAGGCCCTGAACTTCAGCGGCTCCCAGCGCGAAGAGCTACGCCAACTCCTCATCAGCAGCCGCCCGGAGCAGTATGCGGCACCCTTGTGGCAGGTCGTATGACGAGCGACGGCACTCCCGCGTCGGCCGGTCTGCCTGATGGCCAGGCCTTGCTGGCAGGAACGGACTGGGCCGCATTGAGGCACGCCTATGGGTTTGCCACTGAGGCACCGGGGATGCTGGCCGCGCTGTGTGACGCAGACCAGAGCACAAGAACCAAGGCGCTCGATTACCTGCACGGCACCTTGCACCACCAGAACACGCTCTACGAGGCAACGGTACCCGCGGCGCTGTATATAGCCGCGATCTTGCCGGATCCGCGTACGACCCGGGCCGTCATCAAAGAACGCCGTTCCTTCCCTGGTTGCATGCGCGCTGAGCTGCTGGCCTGGATTGCCTCAGTCGCGAGTGAGGTAACAAACGAGGCTGAAACCTTGTGTCAGCGGCTTGGGCTGCCTCTCGACGGCTACCCGCCAGCAGTCGGCATCCGAATGATTCGGCCTCTCCTGTTCTCGGCGTCTCTTTCCTGCACCGAGGACACCGACCGGCACGTGCGCGAAGCGGCTCTGACAGCCTGCATCCCACTCCTCGACGATTCCCAGTTGCTCCACCACCGACGGGCTTTGGTGCCCTTGGTCCGGGAAGTCTTGGGCACGAGTCCACTTTGGCAGCACCGCGAACGAGCCATCGATGCCCTCGACGCATGGGGCGAGGACTCCTCAGGCTTGGAAGGCCAGCGGAACCCGTTCCTGTTCTGCGATTCCGACCTATCGGTCGAAGGCTCACCGGCATGGCCCGCCGGCCCCAGCTCCGCCGAGGGGTACAGCGAAGAACCACCGTTCTGATGGGACTCGCCCAAGATCAACGAAGCGGTCAGCCGGTGAGTTACAACTATCTCTACGGGTTCAAGCCCCGGCTGCGCTCCGCTCCGCCGGGCGCGCTTCCCGGCTCTGGCTGCGCCCGCGCTCCTGCCTTCGGCCCGCTCGGCGCTGCCGCCGCCGACGCGCGCCCACATGTGGATAGGCCGGTAGGCATAAGTCGATCACTGCATAGAGCGGCCTACGGTCAAGACGATGCCTCCGGCGGGGGATCGGCCGGCACCGGGATGGAGGGGGCGCCGTTCCCGTCTGCGAGTCCGTAGTGGCGTGCGCGGGGTGCTCCCATCCCGTCCACCGTCGACCCAGGCAGAGCCGAGCAGACGCGGCCCATGGCGTCCAGGTCGTTCGTACAGTGGCGCGCTCCACCTGGACGCCATGAACCACGCCCGCTCCACGGTGTGTGGGTCGACGGCGGACGGGATGGGAGCTGGGGCAGTTGGCGTGTCGATGAAGGATGCGTGTGCGGCAACCACGTAGAAGGCGGCATTTACAACCCTTTGCGGCGTGGCGCACATCCAGACCCACATCTGCGAAGTCACCTGCGCGACAGCAGAGCTGCATGTCAGCATCGGATTCATTCGGACGGCACGGAGGATGAAATGAGAGCTCAGGAGTCCCGCATCTCTGTGGCGTTGGTGGGTCACCCGATCTACTACCCGTACGAGGTCTGGGATCTAGGACTCGACCAGCTTGACATGTTCACTGAGGAGATCATCGACGAACTCGATGCGATTGCTTGGGCTGATGGCGAGCGGAGCAACCACACTGTGTCTGCGCGGACCGGCAAGCACAGCTGGGGCGCGGCGGGGTCCTATTCCGAGATCGTCATGCAGATCTCGTCGAACGTGGCGGGAGGCGTTGGCGCCGTAGCGATCACGGCAGCGATCAAGACTGTCTACGAGAAGCTGAAAGGTCGCTCGCAGGGTGAGACATGGAATTTCATGCCCTCGGCCGAACGAGCACTCGGGCTCGCGCAAGATCGTATTCACCGGAACCATGATGTGGATGTTGAAAAGCTCACCGTTGTGCAGTCCAGCGCTGACGCGGAGGCTCAACGCTACGAGTTTGAGTTCACCCACGAGGACGGCCGGAAGTTCGGTGCGACGGTAGGTGCCATCGCAGGGATGCCCTCGTGTACACGTGTGTGGGTCCAGAACTTTGAACCCGGGCTGCGCCCTTTGCCCGCACTTCCGGACCAAGAAAGTCGATCCGCCGACTCCAACTCGTCAAGCCCACCGCCGACGTCTGACACCAGCGACTGACACCAACAAGGGCGAACGCCAGTGATCGTGGTCGAACGTCGACGGACAGTTCGTCGAGGCACAGCCTGAGTCGGCAGACGCCCCAGGGATCCGCGATCGACCTGATAAGGATGAGACCAGACCTCAAAACCAGCAAGCAGCACGGGGGCCGTCCACCGACAAGGACGACCCCCGTCGACTTGACTCAGCCGGCGACTCCGCTGACCTTAGCCATGAAAGCCGGGGACGTCTCCGCCCAATACCCCACGAGCTATGCGGATGAATGTATCGATGGATTCACGGCGTTGGGCCTCTGCGGCGTTGTACTGGGGCGTCGATATCCCCGACATCATCCGCTCGACACCTCTGTGCTCAGCATGCAGGCGGTGTAGTTGGATACCCTCGCTTTGCATCTGTTGCCAAACAGCGCTGCCTGCTCCTGCCACCTCTTCGGACCCCTCCAAGGCGACAACGTTGAGCGCCTCAGAGAGGCGATCCATGGCGGGGAGAAGTGCCTCGAGGGATGGATTATCTTCATCAGTGTTCGATGGAGGTTGCGCACGCCAAGCGGCCCGAAGGGCATCCTGAAACGACTCCACGCGTTGCAGGAATATCAAATATGACTCTTTGCGGGTGTCTCTGTGGTGTGTTCTGCGCTGCTCTAGGCGTTCCATCTCAGTGTTGAACTTTTGTGTCTGCAACTGCCTTCTATTTACCCACATGGCAAAGCCGCCGGTAGTCAGCCCGCCACCAAGCGTTGACGCAGCGGTGATTAGGGCTACAGCGATGGTGTCCTTCATAGGCAAGATTGTGATCGCTGCCACCCGCGCCCGTCGATACCCACGGACACGTGGACGACGCCGAGAGCGCCGATCGCCTCATTCCACCTGGGGAAGAGTGAGACAGCCTTCCTGCACCGCCGTCTCAGTTTCCGTCTCATTCACGCCCGTTCACGGCCGTACAGAGGGGGCCAGCGGTCAGGCTCGCCGCACGAACCAGCCGCCCATGAACGCTGATGAACTCCCCGGCACACACCCCACCATCGCACCACCACAGTTGGAAAGCGTGCGCTTCGGCTCGGGCGCTCGACGTGCTGACCCGCGTGCGCCGGATCGCGCGATGCCGCTGGCCATGCGCCCTGCCCTGCGTAGGCAAGGTGCCCCAGTCTGGATGCCCAGACTCAAGGCGGACCGGGGGAGGGGAAAGGACCGTGGGTGAGTGGAAGCAGGGAAAGTGCGGTTGGCCGACGGACCGAGGCAGCTGCCGCAACAAGACGATGAAGGGCACGTCGCGTTGCTACCGCCACCAAGGCGACTGGACGAAGCGCGGCCAGGCCGAGCTGAAGAAGAAGGCGAGCAAGCGCCGCAAGAAGTAGCCCGACACGCGAGGGTGAGTGTCCAACTGCGTGACAACGCCGACGAACAGCAGCGGACGAGCACGGACGGCTGCGGACCATCAGCGCAGGTGAGGGGCAGAACAGCCCGGAGTCAAGGCCCCTTACAAGTTGCTTCGGTCCGAAGAGGTCATCGTCCCAATGCTGCACGACCAGGGTTTCGTTGTTGCAGCTCTGACGGATGAAACGGGCAGCGTGGCTGGGACCGGGATCGGCGGAGGGCAGCGAGGCATACGCGCGCCTGGTCGGTCGGCGCAGTCCGCCGGCGCAGTGAGCAAAGGTGGCTCAGCAGACAATGGGTGCGTGACGTTGAAAATTTGGGTTGATGACTGGCAGATCCAGTGCTGCGGGCAGAGCTTCGCACCGGGGGATGTTGTCTCGTGGAACCTGCTGGAGGTCGATCCTGAGGACTACGCCGACGTCGTGGGTAGCGCGCGTGCGGCGGAGATTGACTTCCGAGAAGAGCATCACGGCGAGGAACAGCAGTGTGCGCCCGCCTCATTGGAGGTGTTGGCGGTTGCAGAGGTGCACTGCCGCTACGCAGTTCCGCCAGGCAGCGCGGCCGATGTCCACTACCCAGTCCGGGACACGACCGTACTGGTTCCTGTCAGCGAAGCGGACGGCTGGGCGCAGGGTCGGCCAGAGGTCCGCTTCGTGGGCTACCTGGTGACTGCCCGGCGTACCAAGACCGAGGCGTGAGGGGTGTGGCTGGGCTCCGCACCACAGATGCACCAGATCGGGCGGGGAACAGCGGGGAACCACGGTGAAAGGAGCCGAACTCGCGGAGGCCGCCCCTGGTCGTTCGCCCAGGTCAGCCGAAGAATCGGCCCTGAATGCCCGCAGCTTCCCAAGCTGAGAGCGCGAGTTCGATTCTCGTCACCCGCTCTATGAGAAACCCCCGAGTCGGAGTGCCGGGGGTTCTTGTGTTGTCCGGATGCCGCCCGGTGCAACGTCATGTCCCCAGGGACGCTGATCACGACCGTATCGACAGGCGGGGCCAACCAGGAGATGACCGGGCGGGCCTGTCGGAAGCACTCCGCAGGACCGGGGTCGAGGGCCACCGCTTCTACAGCTGGCCGGTCATCGACGTCCCCGACGCCGCGAAGTCGATGCCGCGGGTCAGAGGCGGCTGGGGCACCACACCGGGCTCAGAGGGGGAGTTCGAGTGTTGGTTTCAGCGCGATCGACCGCTTCGCCGCGGGGCGCTCCCTGCCCCGCAGGGATTTTCATGCGGCAGCCCCGAGGACAATATCTATGGTCGCGGCATAAGAAATCGGCGTGGCGCACGGTGACTATTCCTGCGATCAGAGTCGGTGCGGAATTATTTACCCAGCAGGGCCGGCATCGACGTGCTACTGTCGTCATCAGTTGCAGGTGAGGTTGCCAGAAGGTTTTTCCGACGGCCGATCATCACGGCGACATGGAATACGCACAGGGCGTGTTCCTGACACCGTCCCCGAAGGAGAAACAAAATGGCTACCGGCACCGTGAAGTGGTTCAACGCGGAAAAGGGCTTCGGCTTCATCGAGCAGGACGGCGGCGGCGCCGACGTCTTCGCCCACTACTCGAACATCGCCACCCAGGGCTTCCGCGAGCTCCTGGAGGGCCAGAAGGTGTCGTTCGACATCGCGCAGGGACAGAAGGGCCCGACGGCCGAGAACATCGTTCCCGCCTGACAATGCGGCACTGACGCATCCTTCGCAGCTGGGGCCCGCACCTTGGGGTGCGGGCCCCGGCTCGCTTTGTTTTCAGGGTTGTCCGACCCGACTGTTTCGGCTCGTTCTCGCGATTCTCTGCGCCGCTCATTTTGCTGCGGAAATTCCTTGATACGTGCCCATCGAGGAAGGTTTCGCATGAACCGCACGCGTTCCACTCGCACACGTTCCACTCTCGTACGTACCGCTCGCACATACGACCGCTTCGACGAAAGTTCCGCCGAGGACCGTTCCCGTGTTCCGCGCCGCTCCGACGGTTACGGAAAACGGCAGCCCTCACGAGGCGAATTCGCGCTGCCGAAGACGGACACGCCCGCGCTGCCCGCCGCCGAGTCGTTCGCCGATCTCGCCATGCCGGCACCACTGCTGACCACGCTCGCCCACGAAGGCGTGACCGTGCCGTTCCCGATCCAGGCGGCGACCCTGCCGAACTCCCTGGCCGGCCGCGACGTACTCGGTCGGGGCCGCACCGGGTCGGGCAAGACCCTGGCCTTCGGCCTGGCGGTACTGGCCCGTACAGCCGGTCGGCGCGCCGAGCCGCGCCGACCACTGGCCCTGATCCTCGTGCCCACCCGCGAGTTGGCCCAGCAGGTCACCGACGCGCTCGCTCCCTACGCCCGCTCGGTGAGGCTGCGGCTCGCCACCGTCGTCGGCGGCATGTCCATCGGCAGGCAGGCCGGTGCCCTGCGCGGTGGCGCGGAGGTGGTGGTCGCGACGCCCGGCCGGCTCCGTGACCTCGTCGACCGGGGGGACTGCCGGCTCGACGACGTCGGCATCACGGTTCTCGACGAGGCCGACCAGATGACCGACATGGGCTTCATGCCCCAGGTCACCGCCCTGCTCGACCTGGTACGCCCGGAGGGCCAGCGCATGCTGTTCTCGGCCACCCTGGACCGCAACGTCGACCTGCTGGTCCGCCGCTACCTGACCGACCCGGTGGTCCACTCCGTCGATCCGTCGGCCGGTGCCGTCACCACGATGGAGCACCACGTGTTCCACGTGCACGACGCCGACAAGCACCGCACAACCACCGAGATCGCGGCCAGGGACGGCCGGGTCATCATGTTCCTGGACACCAAGCACGCCGTGGACCGGCTGACCAAGCACCTGCTGGACAGCGGTGTCCGCGCCGCGGCCCTGCACGGAGGCAGGACCCAGCCGCAGCGCACCCGGACCCTGGCCCAGTTCAAGGACGGACACGTCACCGTCCTGGTGGCCACCAACGTCGCGGCCCGCGGCATCCACATCGACAGCCTCGACCTGGTCGTCAACGTCGATCCGCCGAGCGACCACAAGGACTACCTGCACCGCGGCGGCCGCACAGCCCGCGCCGGCGAGTCCGGCAGCGTCGTCACCCTCGTGACACCCGGTCAGCGCCGCGGCGTCACCCGGCTGATGGCGTCGGCCGGCATCACCCCGCGCATCACTCCGGTCCGCTCCGGCGAGGCGGAGCTGAGCCGCATCACCGGCGCGCAGGCGCCCTCCGGGGTCCCGGTGGTCATCGCCGCGCCGGTCGTGGAGCGTCCCCGCCGCACGTCTTCGCCGTCCCGGGGCCGCCGGGGCCGCACCGGCCAGGGCCGGCCCGTGGGCGAGCGGGCGCGCCGCGGGGCTCGGCCGGAGCCCGGCGGCCACTCGGCCGCCTAGACCGACCTCAGCCCCCGGCAGCCCCGGGAGCTCGCGGTGACCCCCTCCTTCGGCCTTCGGGGAAGCCGCCGACCGCCGAAGCGACCAGCCCCGACCGAAGGAGAGACACTTGACGCCAGCACGGACGCAGTACCGCGGATTCGACCCGGCCCCCGTCGCCGTGGTCGACGGCATCGAAGGGCACGGTCCCCGGGTATGCGACGACATGACCGTCGAGGTGGCTCTGGCCGTCATGGCGGGCGCCCGGGTCGAGTACCTGACCGTGTGCGACGGGGACGACCAGAGCACGGGCTCGATCACGAAAGGCCGGCTCGCTGTCCTCCGTGACAGCGCCGCGTACACGGACCGCATCCGGCTGCGCGATGTCCTCGCCGAAGCGCTGCCCTCGCCCGGCACCCACGCCGAGGGGGCCGGCGGGTACGGCCGGCTTCCGGAGGTACTCGTCTCCTCACGCTGATCCGCCTTGCCCCGATCGGCCCGTTCCGCCTTCTCCCGCGATTCCCCTGTGAGGCATCATGCGCTGTGTCATCGCCCGGTATCCGTTCGAGCTGACCAAGGCCGGGGTGCTGGCTTCGATGGAGGGCGTCAGGCCCGAACTCGTCACCGCCGAGTCCGTGACCATCGGCCGCCGCCGCTACCCCGTCAAGCAAGTGGGCCAGGTCATCACACGGCAGGACCGGCGTGACTTCACCTCGGTCGAAGTCACGCGGGCCCTGACGCGCCTCGGTTTCACCTGTCACGACCGTCCCGAGACCGCGCCCGTGGGCACGGGCGTGAGCGGCCCCTCTCCGCTCCGAGCGGCGTCCAGGCTCCTCGGAGGCACCGGCTACGGCTCCGGCTCCGGCTCCGGCTCCGGCTCCGGCTCCGGCTCCGGCTCCGGCTCCGGCTCCGGCTCCATGACTGTCTGAGGACTGGCGGAAGCCGCCCTCGGACGCCGGTGGGGGCCCTGTCGACACGCGTCGGCAGGGCCCCCACCGGTGTGTCGCCGTCCGCTCGGGGAACGCCGACCGGAAGACCGGAAGAGGGGTGCGCGGGCGGCGTCTCAGCGATCGGAGTAGCTGAGATCGCCCACGGTCCACGCGCTGACGTCCTTGATCGCGACCCGGTACATCCCGCCCGTCTCCGGGAGCCCGAGGCTGCCTTGCAGGATCCGGGCGAGATGGAAGTGCAGATGCGTGGGCGCCTCGCCGCGGCCGGGCCGGTATCCCCGCGGCCCGCGGGCGAAGACGTCGGAGAACACACCGAGACGGTCCGAGTCCTTCAAGACCTCCGCCACCCGCTCCCTCCATACCGCCTCCGGAGCCAGCCGGCCGGTGAGGACGGCGCCGCCGACGACCACGGTCAGCGACATCTGATTGCTTCGCTCGGACTCCACCGCGGCGGAAATGGCGACGAGCAGCTCATCAGGGTTCGACATACAGCAGAGCTTATGCGCCCACCCGTGGAGCCTGTTCACCCGTTCGCCCGACCGCCCGCGGGAGGTGGACCGGCCGCGCGTGTGCCAGGAGGCGGCTCGGGCCCGGCGGCGAGGGCTGATCGCGGGAAGTCCTCCTCCACCCGGAGAGTGAAATCTACAGTTGCCAGTAGACATTTTTTCCCAGACATGGGTAGGCTTCTTCTCGTAGAGATGGTCGAACGAGACCGGCCAGACATGAACTGGCGGGTGGCTGAAGACGAAGTACGCAAGTCGGTGCGGCTCCCGAGCCTCGAAGCCAAGGTGTTGCCAGAGCGGCGACGAGGCTGGGGGCCGCACTGGGTGGCTCGCAGGTCGAGGAGCTGCCGGCAGCGGTACCGGTTCACACACAGTGGTTGGTTCGGAGAGAAGAGGAGGAGCGGACACCATCAGGATCGCCCGGACCGAGAGGCACTCGGCCCGGGTACCGCAAGACCCCGGAACGGATGGTGGTCCCCGGTCACGCAGCTGCGATCCCCCGCTCCGCCCTACCGGGCCGGGAAGCGGAAAAGAGAAGTTCGGCACAGCGATAGTGCCGACAGATGGTGTTGAATTTCCTTCGGGGCCTTGGTGCCGTACGGCACCAAGGCCCCTCGACGCGTTGCACAGCGAGGTGACATGACATCGGACAACCCACTGAATGATCGTCTGGACGACGACGACTACCCCGCATACACGATGGGCCGGGCAGCCGAGATGCTCGGTACCACCCCGGCCTTCCTCCGGGCCATCGGCGAGGCCCGGCTCATCACTCCCCTCCGCTCGGAGGGAGGACACCGCCGGTACTCCCGCTACCAACTGCGGATCGCCGCTCGCGCTCGCGAACTCGTCGACAAGGGAACCCCGATCGAGGCCGCATGCCGCATCGTCATCCTTGAGGACCAGCTTGAGGAAGCACAGCGCATCAACGCCGAGTACCGCCGCTCCGCGGCCCAGGCAGCGGGCGGTTCCGGCTCCGGCTGAGAACCCCGGGCGCGGGCCGACCCCCTCCGCTGCCCCGGCATCGGCGCTGCCGGAAGGCATGCGGGTGGACAGCCGGTCGCACCGGACGTCCAGCGGCTCGTCGGGGGCCGACAGGGGTGCGATCCGCGCCGACGCGGACGGGTTGCACGGCAGAACCGCACAGGCCGTCCGCGCGCTGGTGCCGCAAGCGCCGTCGCTTCCCGGGCTGAGAGCGCGAGTTCGGTTCTCGTCATCCGCACCATGATTGAGGCCCAGGTCAGAGACCTGGGCCACTTCCGGCACCAGCGCCGGGCCCGGGGCCGGGACTCCGGTGTCGGCTGCAGAGTCAGGAGCCGGAGCCGTCCAGGGGGATCCGGGTCCAGCTGAGGACCTGGGGGCTGTGCGGCTGGACAGTGACCTTCACGTAGTCCTTGGCGTTGTCGGAGCCGTCGACGGTGATGCGGTGCAGGTTCGGCACGGCGGTGGTCAGGTGATAGAACGACAGCCACGAGGAACCGGCGGCCAGCGGCTGGTCGCTGTTGTAGAGGTGGCTGTCGCCGTTGAAGAGGTAGACCGGGCCGTCGAAGGCGGCCGACTCACGGGCGATGGCGTCGACGATCGGCTGGAAGGCGTAGTAGTCGGCGTAGGAGGGATCGCTGACGGTGGGGTCGAACATGTCGGCCTGCATCATCAGGGTGACGGCCCGGCCGTGATGGCGGCGGGCCGAGGTGAAGGTGTCGTGGATGGACCCGATCACCGACGCCGTACGGGCCAGTACCTCGGCGGCCTGCTCCGCAGTGGGCTGGGTGTTTCCGGTCCACGACTTCATGCTGTTGTTGCTGCCCACCACGCCGACCGCGGCGAAGGCGACGCCGGCACGGGTGTAGCGGACGTCCTCCGGGACACCCTCGTCGGCCTGCGAGGTCACCCGCACGCTGTTCTTGCCGAGGGTCCGGCCGGGGCGGTCGAAGAACACCTGGCGAATCTTGGCGAGACGCTCAAGCGGGTTGTACGAGCCGTTGTTCGGCCGATGGCAGTCGGTCCACTCGTTGTCGCCCACGGTGTACACCAGCGGGTCCTTGAACTGGTCGAAGTCCGACTTGATCATCTGGAAGTACGCGTCGCTGCACACCGTCGAGCCGTTCTTGATGTCCCCGAGGTGCGTGACGAAGGTGACGTCGGGGTCGGCATTGATCTGGCTGATGACGTGCGGGAAGTCGGCGATCTCGGCGTTGCCGTAGGGCATGTCGCCGAACACCGCGAAAGTGAACTGCGTGTCGTCGGCGGTGTCCGGGCCGGCCGAGGCGGTCCCGGCGGACACGGTGAGCGCGAGCAGGCTCAGGGCGGCGGTGGCGGACAGGGCGTGGCGCCACAATCTCATCGGGTTCTCCCTCACGGTCGAGCGGCCCGGGTGGACCGGGAACACGGCTGGTCAGCGGCCGAACGTGGGGGAAGCTGTGCGGCCCGCAGCGGCGCGGGCGGAAGTCGCTGATCGGCCCGACGGGGAGTCTGGTGGCCCCGGTTGGCCTCAAGGTCGGTGGGTGAACGGACGGGCGGTGAACTCTTGCCAGCGCAACCGTGGCCGATCGGCGAGTGAGGCGGGACATGGGCATCGGTCGCCGTCCCGCCCCAACTGGCCGCACCCCTACTTGTCGGCCGGGGTGATCTCCCAGGTGGTGTTGTCGCCGTGCTGCTGGGTCCAGAACAGCCGCCAGCCGTCACGGAACAGCGTCGGCACCTTGGCGCCGAGGATGCCGTTCGTGCCCGGGTCGCCGTCGGAGACGTGGATGCCGGTGATCTCGTTGTCACCGTCGTTCTGGATGCCGCCGTTCACCGAGGACAGCATGTTGTCCAGGGTCGCCGAGGGGTCGCGGCCCTCGGCCAGGAAGCGCACCGGCTGTGCGCCGCGCGAGTAGTCGGTCGTCGTGGCGAAGACGTATCCGGAGTCCAGGGCGTTCCGCTGGGTGTGCACGGTGTCGCTGGCGTCCTCGACGAACGCGACGTGCGTGCGGTCGAGGAAGGTGACGTTGTCGATGCCGGTGTGCGCCTTGTCGCCGACGTAGAAGACGCTGAGCTTGCCGTCGTTTGAGCGCGGGTCGCTCTGCGTGAGCTTGTAGATGGCGCCCCAGCCGCCGTAACCGTCATTGGCCGTGCTGGTGGTGTTGGTGTCACCGGTGGCGTCGAAGTAGAACTCGCGGAAGTCCGTGCCGGGGCGGAACTGGCCGTTCTCCGTACGCTTGAACGGGGTCGCCTTGGCCGCCTTCGCCAGGGCGTTGGCGTCGAACGCCTTGCCACTGGTGTCGGTCTTGGTGTCGTGGATGGTCACCCAGTGGGTGCTCAGGGCCGGACCGTAGTTGGTCAGGTCCTTCTCGTCGTCGGTGAACGCTCCGCCGGTGGGGTGCGTGCTGTCGACGTTCTGGTACGTGATGGGCGAACCGCCGTGGCGGGAGACCACCTGCAGTGCCTGGAGCCTGCCACCCTTGGTGAGGTCGTGCTTGTCGTAGGGGACCAGCCGGTAGATGAAGCTGTTGGGCACCTTCGTCTTGTTGGCGACCGTTGTTCCGCCGGTGTCCTCGGCCATCCACAGGTTGCCCGCGGAGTCGTTCTGGATGCCCTCGTAGCCGGCCCGTCCGGTGACGAAGGAGATGTCCTGGACCTTCGAGTTGATGTCCGGGGTGGCCTGGAGCACGGCGCCCTTGGCCCCCTCCTCGGAGGTGAACAGCAGCCGCTTGGCCCAGGGGTCCCAGGTGGAGCCGTCGATGGCGGGAATGCTCGTGCCGTCGGTCTCCTTGGTGGCCAGCAGCGTCACCCGGTGCGCCTGGTCGGCGTCGAGGTTGACGCGGGTGATGTATCCGGCCTCGCCGCCCTCGTGGCCCTGGAAGAGGAAGTGCGTGCCGTACGAGTACGACGCGTCGGCGCCGTGCTGACCGGACAGCCTCAGGTAGGTGTTCTTGTCGGGCTCGGTCTTGCTGGCCTCGATCTTCACGCCCGGGGCCTGCTTGATGTCGGGGTCGGGCAGCAGCGTGCCGTCGCCGAGGTATCCGTAGTACGGGACCTGGTCGGTCGGGTTCTCCAGCTTCAGGGAGCCCTGCGCGACGGGGTGCTCGGTGAGCCCGGGCGACAGGACGTTCGGAGCGGTCACGCCGCGGGCGTCGGTGGCAGCCGGCACCGACGACCAGGCGGCCACGCCGCCACTGGCGTCGGCCGCACCGGAGGACAGCGCCAGGCCGGCACCGATTACGCCCGTCACCACCGCTGTTGCGACAACGCGGCTACGTCTCTTCTTGGCCATGTGCGATCAACCTTCCAGGTGAGCGAGGGCACACAGTCAAGGCACAGCCGCCGTCACGGGGTGGCTGGATCGGTGTCAGTCCGATTGATGATTCGTGAACATTACGCGGCCTTGCCCGCCAAGGATGTACACAGCAGCAAAGTACAGCAACTACCGCAATCCTAGGGGGCCTACAACCGCACCGGCCAGGACTGGTCATCGACGGGGATACCACTGACTTTCCGACAGCTCCTCCGTGATGCACCTGCCTGGACCAGGCGTGTGCAACCGCAATGCCGCTTCAACAGCTGATCTCTGTACGAGGCGGCCCGCGCGCAGCGCTATCAGTGGCGTCGGCCTCTCCCCTTCCGAGGTCCCGTGCCCTCCGCGTGCCCGTAGGGACGGGAAACCACGGTCAACACCGGTGCGATCCGACCCAGCCATCCCCTGCGCGGCTTGTTGTCCCTCTCGATCAAGAACCGCGCTGTCTGTAGCGGGTCACGTGTGGGCTGACCTGCCTGGTGGCGGCGCCAGTAGCGGGCCACCCTCCGCTCCAGATCGCCCAGGTCCATGCTGCCGGTCCTGGCCAGAACGACCAGTCCCTCCGGGCCTTCGGGGGCAGTCAGCGCCAACACGCCACCGTCCGGTGAGTACGCCGCTGTGTACTCACCCTCGTCGACGTCAATCGCCTCGATCCAGTTCGTAGCGTGGGCGAAGGAATCGAAGACGAGCAGGTCCTCGTCGCGATCGAAGACGAGCACGGTGCAGGGAGGAGGTTCCATACGGATCACTGTGGCAGTCCCGTGCGCTGTGCGGAGACCCAAATAGACGGTGCCCGAGACCAAGGTCTGCCGGATCACCCAACCGCTCGCCGGTTCGAGGCGCGGTGCGTGTACCCGAATCCGAGCACGACGACTGCCCCGGTGCCGTCGACATCGGGGTCATGACCAGGATTCCGGGACCGGCCCGCCCCGCATGCCGGCCGGGCCGAGGGGCGGTCCGTCCTACATGGCGGGATGACCGGCGGGCCGACGCGCCGAGTCACGTGAGGGCCGGCAGGACGTTGCCGTCGAAGACCCGCCGCCGCTGTTCGGCGACCCCTCGCAGACCCTCGCCCCACGCGGGGCCGCCGCGCCTGCCCGCGTTGTTCACCGGCACGTCGACGTGTTCCGGAAGGTCCTCCGGTGCGGACATGCGGCGCCGCAGGTCGTCGACCGCGCCGAGGCAGCCTCCCTGCCGCGCTCCCGCGTCGCCACGTGTTCCGGTTCGGCCGGCTGCGCGGAGCCGCTCCGGCGCGGGCCTCGAAGATCACGGCACCGGCGTCGTGCTTCACCGGGCGGGTCCGCGGGCCGCCCGACGCGCCGGAGGCTTTCGGGGCCGATCACTCGCGCCGAAGCGCCTCCGGCCCGGAGCCGCTCCGCCGACCCCGGTGGTGCGCGTCACGAGGCCGCTATCGCTCGCCGCCGCCGGAAGAGCGGTGGCCGCGACCGGATCCGCCGACGCTTTCGTGGCCGCCGCCCTGGTGGGAGGCCGCGTGCTGGTTCAGCACCTTCATGATCTCCGAGGCCAGCGCACCTGCCAGAGCGGGCGCGATCGATTCCGCCAGTGCGGTCGCAAGGGTTTGCGCGAGCAGCACCCGTTCCAGTTCCGAGGAACGGGAAGGCGGCTGGGAAAGGAACGCCACGGCCGCTTCCATCAGGGCTCCCGCCAGTGGGTCCTTTCCGTATTTCACTCCGGTGCCGGCATGGGAGATCCCGGCATCGCGCATGATTTCCTCGAAGATCTCGTCGACGAAGGCCCCCAAGGGATCCCGTTCCGATTTGTCGCCGGACTCAGCTGCCATTGTGTTTCCTCAGGTCTTCGGTTGCGGTACGGGACCTGCCCCCCGATGCCGACGAGCGCCGGAATCGGGGGGCAGAGTGTCGCTGTCTCCTGTCAGCGGCGCATGAGCGCCGCGAGGAGGAGGGGGTGCTGGATCAGCGGCTCGCCACGCTCCTCGCGGCGGCGGCGCATGAGCGCGGCCAGAAGAAGCGGGTGCTCGATGATCGACTCCTCACCACGCTCCTCACGCCGACGGCGCATCAGCGCGGCCAGAAGAAGCGGGTGCTCGATGATCGACTCCTCACCACGCTCCTCACGCCGACGGCGCATCAGCGCGGCCAGAAGAAGCGGGTGCTCG
>NZ_JBSFLI010000001.1:176976-244047 GCF_053598955.1 Streptomyces sp. NPDC001056
TCGATGATCGACTCCTCACCGCCCTCCTCGCGGCGGCGACGCATCAGCGCGGCCAGGAGAAGCGGGTGCTGGATGATCGACTCCTCACCGCCCTCCTCACGCCGGCGCGCGAGCGCGGCGAGGAGAAGCGGGTGCTCGATGATCGGTTCCTCACC
The DNA here is from genome assembly GCF_053598955.1 of Streptomyces sp. NPDC001056. Classification (NCBI taxonomy): domain Bacteria; kingdom Bacillati; phylum Actinomycetota; class Actinomycetes; order Kitasatosporales; family Streptomycetaceae; genus Streptomyces; species Streptomyces sp. NPDC001056. The sequence continues at coordinate 177,132 of NZ_JBSFLI010000001.1, forward strand.
GCGCTCCTCACGCCGGGACAGCAAGGCTGCCAGCAGAAGCGGGCCGAAGGCGGATTCCTCGCCGAACTCTTCCTGGCCTACACCGGCCTTTTCACGAGTGGGAGTCTCCGTCGCTGCCGTCATGGTTTCCTCTTTCCTTGACGCATGACTCGGCGGAGTGCTGCCGGCACGGGCCGGCCTCGCGCTCCGCCCTTCATCGCCATCGTCAAGGCGCGCGCCGCCGACCGCATTTCGATCATGCTCCGAATGGCCCCGGAATTCATGACACTCGCGCGATCCGGGTGCGAGGTCACGGGTGCGGAAAATGGGGGGATCAGCTAAAGTGCCGCGTCTCTTCGGCTGAGGTTCAGTCGGGCCGGCGTTGCGCGCGCACGGCCCGGCTGCGGGCCTCGGCGAGGGCGCGCTCGAACTCCTCGCGGGCGCGTCGCTGGATGCCGTCGCTGTCGTACAGCAGCGCGTCGGTCTCCTCGGGCGTGGCCGGGACGGGCGGCGGCCCCTCGGCGGTCAGGCGTTCGTGGAGCCACCGGCACGCCCGGTCCTCGGCAGAGAACCGCTCCAGCACCTCGCGGGTGCCGCGCTCGTGGATCCCCACGAGCCACTGGCCGCCGCGCTCTTCGAGGAAGTAGCGATCCGTGACGGGGCGCCGCCCGTGTGTGCAGCCGGGGATCTCGTAGTACGCCTCCGGGACCCCGGCCGCCCGAAGGGCCTGGCAGAGCTGGAAACGGTCCATGAAGCCAGTCTTCCACCGGGGACGGAGCGGGACCCGGTGCCAGGTGAGGCACCGGGCGCCGGGTCCCGCTCCGCGCCGTCACCGGGACGCGGTCCGCGCCCCGGCCGACGACTCCCGCTTCATCGACTTGATGTCCGTGTACGGGACCTTCACCCGCACGAGGGAACCGTTGGAGACGAGTGTGCCCACGTTGGCGAAGGGGAGGGTGGGACAGACGTCACTCGAAGACGTGGCGTACTGAACGGCCCCGCCCGGCTGCTCGAACGCCGGAGCCGCCGGTCCCGCGCACACGGTGACGTCCTTCGCCACCCTGTACAGGTGGTAGTCGTTCGGGTAGCGCGGGTCCTCGGTGTTGAGGTTGGACGGCGGGATCGCCCGCAGCCCGAACTTCGTGCCCGCGGGAGAGAGGAACCGGCCGGTCTCGTTGCCGAACCTGTCGACCAGTTGGCCCGCGTGAAGCGTCAGCGGTGCCGCGATCGGCTGGTGGTGGCTGTCGAGGGCGAAGCCGTCGGGGACCGGGTACTTCCAGTTGCCCTGACCCGCGTCCGCGGTGGGGTCCCACCAGGTGTTCAGGAACCGCACGGCGGTGAGGCCCCCGAGCCGGTCGTAGCCCTTGAGGATGTCGCCCACCAGGCCCCTGTCCGGCAACCGCCGGGGGCCGAGCCGCCAGTCACCGCAGAGGTAGAGCGGGCGGTAGGCCGCCGGGATGGGGTACGGCACCAGCCCCCTGCACACATACGGCGCCCAGGGGTCGCCGTATCCGTCCCCCGGTCGTCCGAGCGGCACCATCTGCCGGGGTGCGGACGGGCGCGACCGGTCATGCCCGAGGGCACCCGCCCGGCCACCGTCCTCGGCCGCGGCCGCGGCGACGGAGGCGCCCGTGACCAGGGAACCGACCATGCCGACCGCGGCCGCGAAGCCGGCACACCTTGCTGACGATCTCAACGAACCTCCCATGGGGCGTATGTCCGGCACCCAGCGCCGAACATGTCGCAAAACGTACGAAAATGGGCAGAACAAGAGATCACTCAAACCGGAGGCTCGGGCGAAGGCGAGCAGACGCGCCGGAGCTGCGGCCGAACGGGACCCACGCCGGAACGGCCCGCCAGGCGGTGCGGGAGCGGTCCAGGACTCGGCCGCCTGCTGTCTACGGGTGAATGTTCACGAGACGTGTCAACCAGACCTGGCCTTCTGTCAAAACTCCCTTCAAACGGATCAGGCCCGGTACTCGCGCACGTCTGCCCGCACGAGGTGGTTGTCCTGCCGCGCACTGATCGGGCAATGCCTCGCGGTCACGACGGCCGCGACGCGGAGAAGGAGCTTTCGTGATTCCCCCTTTGCTGGGCCGGATGGCTGTCGCCGCACTGGCCCTCGTCTTCTGTGCCGCCCCGGTCGGCGCGCACGCGCAGTCCGGGGCGGCACAGCCGTCGCCCGCGCCCCGGCCGATGGTGTCGGACCCGGCGGCCAGGTCCGACTTCCACCTGAGGTGGGAACCCGACCCGCGGGCCTCGGACATCGCCAACTTTCCGTACCCGCGACTCACGCCGGGCCAGCTCATCAGCAACCCCGCCAACACCGACCACCGGGCCGATCGGAGGTGCCCCCGGGCCAACAGCGCGAGCGGGGCGCTGCGCAACGCGGTCGCCGCGGCCGACTGGTACTGCCTGGACACCACGGACTCCAACACGACCAGCTGGTCCCTCCAGGGACTGAGCGGCAGTGAGGACGCGCATCCCGGCGGCACCGTCAACGGCCACCGGGTCTTCCTCACCTCGTGGTACGCGCACGGCCCCAACTCCAGCACGCCCACGCGTTCCCGGGTCAGCTTCCTCGTCGCCGGCACCCCCGGCCGCTACGTGAACGTGGAGCTGGTGCAGCTCGCCCCGGGCGCGGCCCAGTTCAGGGCTCTGCCGACACACGCCGGGGGCGTCGTCTGGCACGACAACTACCTCTATGTCGCGGACCCGCGCAGAGGTCTGCGGGTGTTCGACACGCGGAACATCCTGGACCTGGGCCGGACCACCGACCCGAGGGCTCGCGGATACCGGTTCGTGCTGCCGCAGGTCGGTATCTGGTCCACCGGGTCGAGCCAGTCCTGCAACAGGGGCAGTCGCGCCTGCTACGACTACGTCACGCTCGACCGGTCCGCGTCGAGCTGGCAGTTCATCACGGGTGAGTACTGCAGCGAGCGCCGGGGCGGGGTCCTGGTCTGGTGCGACTCGCGTCTCGCGCGCTGGCGGACAAGCGACATCACCTCCCGGACCCCCGGCCGGACCATCCACGCCCAGGAGGTCTTCCGGCAGCCGGTCACCAACGTGCAGGGCGGCGTCTCGTACACCGACCCGACCAGCAGCGCGCGCCGCTGCTACTACTTCGACAGCAGCAGGGGCGACAGCAGGCTCGGCTGGCTGGTGACGGACCGGCCGAGCCGGCAGCCCACGTACCAGCAGGGCGGCGTCGGACTCCAGGACCTGTACGTCCAGGCGTCGAACCACCAGCTGTGGACGGTCACCGAGTGGCCCGGGGTCGGCAAGCGCATCCTCTACGGCGTCAACCAGCCGAGCTGCCCCTGACCCCGACCCTGACCGGCCGTCCCCGCACCGGGCCCGTGACGCCACGACCGCTGCGGGGACGGGCCGCAGAACCCTCCGCCCCTGTCCTCAACGGCCGGTAGCCGCCGCGTAGTTGCCGGGGCCGGTTCCCGCCGCCGTCACGATCGCTGTGCGCCGGGGTCGTCGTGGTCGTCGTGGTCGTCGAGAAGGGGGCTGTGGCGTTCGGTGAGGGGGCCGACGCCGAGATCCTCGCGCATGAGCTTGCGCATCCTGGCGGCTGCCATGCCGCGTGCCTCCCAGCGGGCGCGGTCCTCCGGACTGCTGACAGCAGTGCCGTCGACGTATCCGGCGCAGATGCGCCGCAGGCAGTGGAACACGCTGTTGGAGGCCTTGACGACGGGTTCGGGCGCGATGAGCCACATCCGTTCCGACGCGACGGCTATGCCCGAATCCCGAAAGGCTTCGCGCAGCGCGCGCGCCCGCTCGCCGTCGGAGGCGTGCTCCTGGCCGGCCAGCGCCCGCAGGTTCTCACCGAGGACCTTCACGGTGGTGGTGTACTGCGTGTAGATGTCGAGCCGCAGCCGAAGGGCCTCTTTCGCGTCCTCGCGCTTCCACCGGTTGCGGTCGGCGATGAGCGTGGCGACGATGCCGATCGCGGCCCCGGCCAGGGTGGAAAGCAGTGGCAACCAATCCATGCGGGCCAGCTTGGGCCATCCCGTGACGGCGGCGCCAGGCCGGCCGGCCCGGACACCGCCCTCGCGTGTGTCCGGGCCGTTCGTCGCCGGGGTGGCTCAGGTCCGGACCGTGAGGTAGAGCCAGCCGCTCCACGTGGTCAGGTTGGTGTCGTCCTTCGCGCTGTGCACGTACTGCGAGCGCACCCGGAATTTCTGGTCGACCGGGTTGGTGAGGGTCAGCTGGGTCGTCGAGGTGCTCTTCGTGTCGAGGGAGAAGCAGCCCGAGGTGGTGAGCGTGTGCCAGGCGCCGCTGTAGTACTCCTGGGCCTGGAACTTCTCGCACTGGCCGGACTTGTCCGGCGTCACCACGGCGGTCACGCGCGGCTTCACGGTGTGGTGGTAGACGCGGTAGGTGGTGCCGCCGTACGTCGTGCTCGTGTAGTAGCCGCCGAGCGACTCCGCGATCCTCACCCGGTCGTACGCGGTGCGGGTGGCCGTGGCCGGGGCGTAGCGGTAGTCGCCCCCGAAGGACGCCGTGAACGTCGTGTTACGGGTGATCTTGTACGTGGCGGCCAGGTTGCCGGACGTGTCCACGGTGCCGGTCTTGACCAGCGTCTTCCCGCCGCCGTAGGGCTGGGCGTAGATCGAGACCGTACGGCCGTTGTACGTCGTGCCCAGGTGGGCGGTGACGGTGGCGGTCGCGCCGTACGCGTACGAGGACGCGTCGGTGGTGACGGACAGGGACGTCGCGGCACGGGACACCTGGACGATCGCGGACGCGGTGGCCGCCTGGTGGGAGGCGTCGCCCGGGTAGCCGACCGTGTAGGTGACGGCCCCGCCGACGGTCGGCTTGTCCGTGACGGTGATCGTGCCGTCGGTGCCCACGGGCACGGTCCACGTCACGGGCGTCGTCGTGTGGGCGGCGTCCGTGCGGGAGACGGTGACCTTCTCGCCGGTGCCGTACGGCGCGTCGCCCAGCGTGCCGCCGAACGTCAGCGTGGTGTCGCGGGCGGCGGTCGCGGGCGCCTTCAGCGTCAGGGCCGGCGCGTACGGGGAGACCTGGACGGTGGCGTCGGAGGACGTCGGCTGGTGTGTGGCGTCGCCCGCGTAGGACAGGTGGTAGGTGAACCGTCCCGCGCTGTCCGGGTCGTCGGTGACGGTGAACTCGGTGGTGGCGGGGTCGACCGTGACGGACGGCAGTTGCGTCGTCAGCTGGGTGTCCTCGTCCGTCCGGGACACCTGGACGGTGGTGCCCTGGGGGAGGCCGCCGAGGTTCGGCTGGGTCATCAGCGAACCGGTGAGGACCACGGACCGGGGCGACGCGGAGCCGATGTGGGGGAACGGGATGGTGGTCGTCAGCCTCGCCACGTGCACCGTCAGGGACGCCGTCGCGGCCCGGTGCGTCGCGTCGCCCGCGTACGCGACCTGGTAGGTGTACGCGCCCTCGTCCTGGCGGGTGTCGTTGACGGCGAAGGAGCCGTCCTCGCCGACGGTGGCGTCGGGCAGGGCCGTACCGTCGCGGGTGACCTTGAGCGACGCGCCGGCCGGTATCAGGCCCCTGGTGCTCAGCGATCCGGTGAGCGTGAACTGCTGGGTGGGGACCGCGTACTGCGGTGCGCCGAGGGACAGTTGGGTGTCGGTGAGCTTGGGGGCGCCGAGCACGTCGAGGGTGTAGGCCCCGGAGGCGTCCTGCGTGACGCCGTAGAGCGCCAGGCCGTCGCCCGCCCACCGCAGGCCGTCCGGGACCAGGGTCCCGGACGGGAAGGCGACGTGGTTCTCGGCGAGGTTGTTCCCGTCGGCGTACAGGTAGACGCCGGCCGCCGAGCCCGAGGGGTTGCCGGCGACGAGGGTCCCGTCGGTGTCGAGGGCGAGCGCGTTCGGGCCGCCGCCGGTGAAGTAGACGGAAGGACTGGCGAAGGCGAGGTCCGCGGTGCGGTAGACCTGCACGGCGGGCTGCTGGGAAGCGGCGAGTAGGACCTCCGTGCCGTCGCCGGTGACCTGGAAGCCGGTTGCCGTGCCGCCGTGGACGAGGGTGTCCGCCTTGGCGGACGCCGTCCCGGAGGAGACGTCGAAGGTGGCCACGTGGCTGAGGCTCTGCTGCGGCTCCTCGGCGGCGAGCACGCCACCGCCCGTCGCGAGCAGCGGTGCGACCGACCAGTGCGACATCGAGGGCTGGGGCGTCGCCGCCGGGTCGGCGGCGGACGGGTCCACCGAGCCGATGGCGCCCCCGCCGCCGGCCGTGTATCCGTACCAGACCCTGCCGCCCGCCACCGCGACGGAGGCCGGGGCGCTGCCGGTGCCGGTCGGGTAGCGGGTGGACTCGGTGAGCGTCGCCGTGTCGATGGCGGCGAGGGCGTCGCCGTCCGCGAGGGCCGCGTAGAGCGTGGTGCCGTCGGCGGACAGCGCCAGACCGGTGGCACCCGGCTCGTTCTCGATGGTGGTGACGGGGGTGCCGGACAGGTCGGTCACCACGATGCCGGTCGAACCGGCGCCCTGGCTGAAGAAGATGTGCTGGTGGGCGGCGTCGACCAGCATGTGCGCGTAGTGGGACAGCGGCAGCGCCGCCGTGCTGTCGGCCCAGGCGGCCGGGCCGGTGAGGCCGACGGTGACCGTGGTCAGTCCGGCGAGGACCGATATCGCCGCGGCGGCGGAGACCTGCTTGAGGCTCATGGAGCTCCTGTGGAAAAGGTGAGCAAGCGAGAGGGACGATAGCTCCTGCCGCTGACGGGGCCGCCTTCGCGCCAAGCCGCCCTGGGCCCGCCTCCCTTCACCACGGCGTCGTCGTGCCCGCCCGGCCCGTCACCTCGTACGCGCCGGTCGGTCGGCGACGAACCGCCCGTCGCGCGCGATGCTCTGGAGTGCGGCCATGTCCAGCGCCGGCCGGGGGCGGGTCACCGGGCCGCTCTCGGCGTAGGAGTTGACCTCCTGGGCCACCACCCGGCGGCCGTCCGGGTACAGGACGTCGACCAGCCACACCTGGGCCGCGCCGCCCTTCTCCGAAGGCCTCTGGACCTTCTTGACCCGCGTGCCGTCGGCCAGTGTCGTGGCCTCGCAGTGGCCGGGGACGCCGGCGCAGCCCATGTGTCCGGTCAGGGGGGCGGTCATGTCGTACTGCGCGTCGGCCTCGACCATGCTCCTGCCGTGGCCGTCGTCGTAGACCAACTGGACCATCCCGTCACCGGCGTTCACGTCGGAGACGGTCCCGGTCCGGGGCAGGTGGGACTTCAGCACCCTGGTCATCCGGGCGCCGGACACCCGCGGCTTCGCGGCGGAGGGAGACCCGTCGTGCGGGGCCGGCAGCGCGGTGGCCGCCTTGTTCCACGCCGGGCTGCGCACGATCGAGGTCAGCTGGTCGATGGACAGCAGCGGATCAGCCCCGCCGGACGAGCCCTTCTCGTCGCCACCGCCGAACTCCTCCACCGTCAGCTGGACCCCGTCGGCCTTCGTGAGGACCACGTACCAGCGCTTCTGCCCGGTGTCGCTGCTCGGGTACGTGAAGGACCTGGTCGTGTTGAGCACCTCGCCCCCGGGGAGCCTCTCGGTCGTGCACGTGTCGTAGGGACGCACCTCCACCGGGAGGCAACCGCCGTCGCCCTGCTGGTCGTCGGGGATGCCGGGGTCCAGCCGGGCGAGGGTGATGTCGATGCCGGAGGAACCCTTCGCGGTGGAGTAGGTGAGCTTGGCCATCGGCGCGACGAACGGCGGACCGGCCTCGGACGCCCTGCCCGAGGCCGCGGAGACGGTGCCGCCGGCGGGCAGCAGACTCTCCAGTGTGCGGACCATCTCCTCGCCGCTGACCGAGGAGGGCGCGTGCGAGGGCGACTGCTCGCCGGAGCGCGCCCCGGCGCCGGGCCGCACCTGGTCGCGGGTGCCGGCGCGGTGACCGCCGAAGGTGTCCGTGGCCATCAGGGTGCCGCCCACGGCGACCACCGCGGCGGCCGTGACGGCGATACGGGCGGTGGCGTACCACCGCATCCGCCGGCCCCGGGCGACGGACCGCTGCACCAGGTCGGCGGAGTGGGGCGGGAACTCGCCGGTGGCGCGGCGCATGGCGCGGGCCACCAGGGTTTCGAGGTCCTTGTCCAGGGACATGAGGGTTCCGTTCGTGTGGTTTTCGGGGCGTACGGGGGAGGTCGTGCGCGGTACCGGTCGTCGTCGGGACGCAATCGCTCGTCACGCGGCCAGATCGGCGTGCTCGGCGCCGAGCAGCGCGCGCAGCCGTTGCAGGGCGCGCATGCTGCGGGCGCGGACGGCTCCCGGCGACAGCCTGAGGATCCGGGAGGTCTCCTCGACCGAGCGGTCCTCCCAGTAGCGGAGCACCAGCACCGCCCGGTCCTTGGCCGCCAGCCGGGCCAGACCGTCGAGCAGCGCCATCCGCAGCTCCGCGTCCGGGGCCGTCCCCGCCGCCTCGGGCAGCCGGTCGCTGGGGCGCTCGGTGGAACTGCGGCGGCGGCGCTGGGAGATGTAGGTGCGGACGAGCACCGTGTTGGCGTACGCCACCGGGGAGCCCGCACGGCTGATCCGCCGCCAGGAGCGGTACATCTTGGCGAGCGTCTCCTGAACCAGGTCCTCGGCGAGGTGCCAGTCGCCCGTGAGCATGCAGGCGGTCCGGAACAGCGGCCCGCTGCGGGCGACGGCGAACTCCAGGTAGTCCGCGGGTGCTTCCCCCACCGTGTCGGTCCTTTCGTGGTCGGACGTCACCTCTTACACGCGGTGGGGCGGGGGCGCGTTACGCCTCGGGGGCGACCGGGCAGGACAGGGCGGCGAAGCAGTCGGGGGCGGGGGCCGGCACCTCCCGGACGGGCCGCCGGCCGCTCGCGCTCAGCCGATGGTGACGACGCGCGCCCAGGACGGCGGGGCGTCCGGGACGTAGTCGGGGTCCTCCTCGTCCACGGCGCGGGCGGGGCGGGGGAAGAGGCCGACGACGGTACGGCAGGGCGGCTGCGCGGAGGGCCACGGTGTCTGGCCGTCGGTCAGGGCGACGATCACGTCCGGGCGGGGCCGGGAGCGCAGGGCCCGCGCGAAGCCGGAGCGCAGATCCGTGCCCCCGCCGCCGACCAGGGCGATGTTCTCGGCGCGGCACAGCGGTACGGCGATCCCGGCCGCCGCGTCGCAGGAGATCACCGAGACCAGGTCGCGCCGCCCGCCCACCGCCCGGGAGATCGCCGCCACCTCCAGCAGCGCGCCGCCCAGCTCGGCGTCGCTCACCGAGCCGGAGGTGTCGATCACGACGCAGACCCGGGGCGGCGTGCGGCGCAGGCTCGGCAGCAGCACCTTCGGGACGCCGGCGGAACGCCGGGACGGGCGCCGGTAGCTGTGGTTCTCGCCCACGCCCGGCGCGCCCGCCGCCGAGCGGACCGCCGCCCCGAGCAACTGCCGCCAGGGCTGCGGCGGATGGAACGCCTCGTCCGCCCACCGGCGCCACCCCTCGGGCGCGTCGCCCGGCCGGCCCTTGATCCCCTCCGCGACCCGGAAGCGGACCGCGTCCCGCTCCTGTCTGCTCAGCCCGTGCGCCCCGTCGGGCCCCAGCTCCCACGGCCGGTGCCGCCCGTCGGCGCCGCTGCCGCAGTCCAGCCAGGCCAGGTCGCCGGTGAGCCCGGACATGGACGCCGTGCGCAGGTACTCCTCCATCAGCAGCCCGGTGGGCAGCCGCAGCAGTGACGGCAGGACCGCGCCGGTGGGCATGGGCAGGCCGGCGCCGTAGATGTCGTCGTTGATCTCGAAGTCGGCGGCGATGTTCCGCCGCAGCCGCTCCCGCCCTTCGGCCGCGGCGCCTCGCTCCCCCGCGCCGGGTTCCTCGTGTTCGCGCGCGTACCGCTCGCTGCGCCCGTGGTGGTCCCGGAGGAGATGGGAGACCTCGTGCACCCACACGCCCGCCAGTTCCTCCACCGGGGTGCGCGCCACGAAGCCGGGCGAGACGTAGCAGCGCCAGTGCGCGTCCACGGCCATCGTCGGGACGGACCCGTCCTCCACGACGTGCAGGGCGAACAGGGCGGCGGCCAGGTAGGGGCGGACCCGCACGGCGTGGAGCCGGGCGGCGAGCAACTTCTCCCGGTCCAGGCGGAGTCCCGGGCGCGCGGCCGGTGCGCCGGGGGCGGTCGGCGGCCTCGGGGCGGTGGTCCGCACCGGGCGCGGGGGCGGGGGCGGGGCCATCGGGCGGGGCAGGGGGCGGCCGGCGGGCCCCGACCCCGTCGTCATCGGCGCGCTCCCGTCGCGGGGACGGGGGTGGCCGGCCGGGTCGGCTGGGCCCGCTGCCCCGGCCGGGCCGGCTCGGACGTGCCTGCCGCCGTCGCCCGTCCCACCGAACGGTCCGCCCGCTGCGCGAGGCCGACCACTTCGGCCAGCCGTTCCACCGCCTCCGGCACCTCCCAGTCGTCGCGGCGCAGCGCGGCCAGCGCCGCCGCCGGGGCGACCAGCAGGTCGGGGGCGCCGGTCTCCAGTGCCCGGACCAGGACCGCCCAGCCCGCCTCCCACCGCTCGCGCCGGGGCCGCGCGCCGACGGCGGCCACCACCGCCTCCAGCGCGGCCTGCCGCAGGTCACCCCGCTCCGGCAGCTCGGCGCGGGCCGGGTCCGCCAGCAGCGACTCCGGGTCCGGCAGGTCCATCCGGTCGAGGTGGGCGAGGAGTTCGAACCCCGGTCCGTCCCCCACCGCGCCCCGCACCAGCAGCGCCAGCACGTCCTGGGAGACGCCGGCCGCCCTGCCGAAGGCCAGCAGCGTCAGCGCGGCCTCCCAGCTGCGCGGCGAGGGCCAGGCGCCGCCGCGCCGGGTCTCGGTGCTCGGCAGCCGGTGGATCAGCGTGGGCCTGGCCTCCAGGAACCCGCACACCGCGCGCCGCGCGAACGCCACCGCCTCCGGCAGCCGCTCGGGCACCAGCCGGGGCAGCTTTGCCCGGGGCCAGACCCCGCCGAGGCCGCGCACCACCACCTCCCGGTCGTGCACCCAGTACAGATGCACGAACCGGTTGGCCAGCGGCGGGCTCAGCTCCCACCCGTCCGCCGCCGACGCGCGCGGATTGGCCGCGGCCACGATCCGTACGCCGGGAGGCAGTTGGAGCGTGCCGACCCTCCGCTCCAGGACGACCCGCAGCAGCGCGGCCTGCACGGCCGGGGTGGCGGTGGAGAGTTCGTCCAGGAAGAGCAGCCCCCGCCCGGCCCGTACCAGCTCCACGGCCCACTGCGGCGGCGCCATCGGCACGCCCCGCACCGCGGGGTCGTCGCCCACGATGGGCAGCCCGGAGAAGTCGGACGGCTCGTGCACGCTCGCGATCACGGTGGTCAGCGGCAGGTCGAGGGAGGCGGCGAGCTGCGTCAGGGCCGCGGTCTTGCCGATGCCCGGCTCGCCCCACAGCAGCACGGGCAGGTCGGCCGCGACGGCCAGGGTGAGGGCTTCGAGCTGCTCGTCGGGGCGGGGTTCGGTGGTGGTCGTACGGAGGAGGGTCAACAGGTCGTCGGCCACGGTGAGTTGGGGTCCGGTGCCGGGTGCGGCGGCCGGGGTGGGGATTCGGGTGAGGGTGCTGGTGGTCATGGGCATCACCTTGAGGTGGGAGAGGGGACGGGGGCGGCCCGTCCCGGAGGTCGGGGTGGCGCGGGGTGCGCGGGCCGGGGGCTCGGCGGGAGCGACGGTCGGGGGCAGGCGCGGGTGAAGGGCAGGGGCGGGTCAGAACAGGCCGGTGCGGGGCCGGGTCCGGCTGTCCCGTTTGCCGCGCAGCGCGGCAGGGGCACGACGGTCCAGCCGGGGGCGGTGGCCCTCCGCGCGCCCCGCTGCCGAGGCGCTCCCCGCCGCACCGGCGGCAGGGTGCACGGCGACCAGCCCCGAGCGGAAGAGCCCGTGGTCGACGCGGCGGGCGGCCGCCGACTCCAGTTCCTCCCTGAGCGGCCCGTCGCGCAGCACCGCGTCGGGACCGAGCAGCCCCTCGACCACGGCCAGCGCTCCGGCGACATCACCGTGGCGGAGCCGCTCCCGGACGGCGGGCAGCGCCTCCGGGTCGCGGTGCACGGCGTCGATCGCCCGCAGGCACGGCAGCGCGGGGCCGCCGAGCGCCACGAGGAGTTCCTCGCGGCGCAGTTCGGCCGGGGGGTGGTCGACCGCCGTGAGCACGCCGTTCCGCAGCGCGATCCGGTGGATCTCGCCGCGGCACTCGACGCGGTGCGGGTCGCGGGGTCCGGGGGCAAAGCGGAGCACCGACGCGGGATCGGCCGCCGCCGATACCGGATCGGCCGCCGTCAGCGCCCCGGCGACGAGCGGATGCAGCCGCCCGGCCGTGACCAGCCCCGCCCGCAGCAGCTCCAGATCGGGCAGGAGCCGGGCCGCGGCCTCCGGGAGCACCGGGAGCGCGGCGACGTCCTGCGGCGGCGGGGTGTCCCGCAGCGGCCGGAGGGTCGGGGCATGGCTGTCGTCGGGAGCGGCGAGTTCGAGTACGACGCGGCTGCGCGCGCCGAGCCGTACCGTGAAGGCCCCGCGAGGGCGCCCCTCGGCGCGCAGGAGCAACTCCGCCTCGGCGGCCCAGTTGGCCACCGCCCACGGCGGGCCGAGGAGGTGGGCGGGCAGCTCGGACCGGTCCGGCGAACCGGGCGGCCGCTCGGTCGGTGTCCCGGCCGCCCCGCTCCGCCGGGCCAGTTCACCGCTGCGCGCGGCGTCCCAGAGATGCCGGTGCAGGTCGAGCCGGAAGCGCCGGTCGGGATGCGGGTGCGGGTGGTGTCCGGGAGTGCCGTCGCCCGGTCCCTCCCACAGGGCCAGGGACATCCGCTGCCCCGCGTCCGCCCGCGCCGGCGGTGTCCGCACCACCAGCCGCACGGGCACGGGGCCGTGACCGCCGTACCGCGCGAGGGTGAGGGTGAGGCCGGGCCGCAGGCGCCCGTCGGGGGCGATCCGGGGCATGTGCCAGCGGAGCAGGTCGGGGGCGAGCCGGCGCAGGTCCGCGCGGAGGCGGGTACCGAGTTCGGTGCCGTGGCGGTCGCGCACGGCGCGCAGATCGAGATCGACGTCGAACCGGGCGGCGGCGCAGGCCCCCGCCCAGTCGCCGACCGCACGGCGCGCGGTCGCGGTCTCGATCATGGACGGTGGCACGGCGTACTCACGCACGCGCTGCCACATCGACAGGTGGGGCGGAATGTCGTTCGCGACGGGTGGTGCCATCAGCACTCACCTTGCGCGAACGATTCCCCCAATCCGCAGAAGGAGAAGGTCTTCATCGCGAGCATCATAAGCACGGCGGTGCCGCGCTGTCAGTCGCGTTGTGCCGTGCGAAGACCGGGACGGCGAATCCGGGACCGGCCGGAAATACCGTGCCACCGGAGGCTGTTGCAGGCGGCGGACCCAGCCGCACCGACACGGGAGCCCCGCGTGGACCGTTCGTTCCTCTTCCTGCTCGCCAGCGCCCGACCGGGCGGCAACAGCGAGCGGTTGGCCCGTCTCGCGGCCGAGCAGTTGCCGGACGCGACCGAGCAGCGCTGGCTGGACCTGGCGGAGCTGCGACTGCCCGACTACGTCGACACGCGGCACGCCGAGGAGCCCTGGCCGGAGCAGGAGAACGAGGAGCCGCTGCGGCGGGCGACGCTCGCCGCCACCGACATCGTGATCGTCTCCCCGCTGTACTGGTACTCCCTCTCGTCGAGCGCCAAGCGCTACCTCGACTACTGGTCGAAGTGGCTGTCCGTCCCGGACCCGGGGTTCAGGGCGGCGATGGCGGGGCGCTCCCTGTGGGGTGTGACGGCGATGGCGCACCGCGAGGAGGCGGTGGCCCGGCCGCTGGTGCTCACCCTGCACCACACCGCCGCCTACATGGGGATGGACTTCGGCGGCGTGCTCCTCGGCAACGGCAGCCGGCCGGGGCAGGTGCTGGACGACGAGCGGGCGGTCGTACGGGCCAAGACCTTCTTCGCGCGGGAGGCCCGGCCGGCCGGGTTCTCGGACGCGGTGGAGTGATCTCCGGCGGGCGGCGCCGGTCAGGTTCGCGCGGGCTCGGGCGAGCGGGCGGCGGCCAGGGTGGGGTAGTCCGTGTAACCGGTCTCGCCGCCGGTGTACATCGCGTACTCGTCCCGCACCTGATTGAGCGGGGCGCCGACGCGCAGTCGTTCGACCAGGTCGGGGTTGGCCAGGAAAGCGCGGCCGAGCGCGATCAGGTCGGCGCCCGCGGCGAGGAGGCGCAGGCCCGCACGCTTGCCGCCGTCGGCGGGGAGCGGTCCGCCGCGGCCCGGCGCGGGGTTGGCGATCAGCGTGCCCGGCCAGGCCGCGCGGAGGTCGTGGAAGAGGGGCCGGCCGGGGTCGGCGAACACGATGTGCAGACAGGCGAGTCGGGCGTCGGCGAGGGCTTCGAGCAGCGCCGGGTAGATGGCGTCCGTGTCCCCCTCCTCGATGCCGTTGACCGTGTTACCGGGGGAGATGCGCAGGCCCACCCGCTCGGGGCCGATCGCGGCGGCGACCGCCCGCACCACTTCCACCACGAACCGGATCCGCCCGGCGAGCGAGCCGCCGTACGCGTCGGTGCGGTGGTTGGTGTTCGCCGCCAGGAACTGGTGCAGCAGATGGCCGTTGGCCGCGTGCACCTCGACCCCCTCGAAGCCCGCCTCGACGGCGTTGCGCGCGGCCGCGGCGAAGTCGGCGACGGTGGACTCGATGTCGGCGGTCGTCATCTCGCGCGGCACGACGGAGGCCTGGCGGCCGCTCGGGGTGTGGATCGTCTCGGGGAGCGCGACGGGCGAGGGGGCGAGGGGGGTCAGCCCGCTGGTGTCGGGGTGGCCGACGCGGCCGCCGTGCTGCAGTTGCAGGAACATCCGGCCGCCCGCGGCACGCACCGCGTCGGTGACCCGGCGCCAGCCGGCCACGTGGTCCCGGCCGTGGATGGCGGGGATGCCGGGGTACGTCTGCCCCACCGCGTTCGGCGTGGTCGCCTCGGCGATGATCAGCCCGGCGGACGCCCGCTGTGCGTAGTAGGTGGCCATGATCGGTCCGGGGACGCCGTCCGCCGCGGCGCGATTGCGGGTCAGGGGCGCCATGACCAGCCGGTTGGGCAGGTCCAGGCGGCCCACGCGGGCGGGCTCGAAGAGGCTGGATTCAGCGGCTGTGTTCGTCATGGCCGTACGGTAGAAGTTGACACCGGTGTCAGGTTCAAGCCCGTTCCGGGACACGGGGTGAGGGATGCGGATCGGTGAACTGGCCCGGCGCAGCGGGGTGAGCGAGCGGTCGCTGCGCTACTACGAGAGCCAGGGGCTGCTGGTCTCCGAGCGCAGTCCCGGGGGCCACCGGAACTTCGGGGACTGGGCCGTCGACCGCGTCGTCCGCATCCAGGCGCTGTACGCCGCCGGCCTGAACAGCGCGACCATCGGGCGGCTGCTCCCCTGCATGCGGGACGCGGACGGCGGCCCGAACGAGTTCGCCACCGGGCGACTGGTCGACGAACTCACCGCGGAACGCGCCCGCATCGACCGTCTGATCGCCGACCTGGCCCTCTCCCGGGAGATCCTGGACGAGACGATCGCGGCGGCGTCGGCCGGCGTGCGGGACCCCGCGCCGCACGTGCCTGATGGCCCGGCTCCCGGGCCTGACCACCTGGGCGGACCGGACGGACCGGACGGACCGGACAGGCGGGGTGGACCGGATCGACGAGGTGGACGCGGGCGGGGTGGACCGGGTGGAGCGGGCGGCTCGGTCTCCGAGTCGGCCGGGGAGAGCTGAAGAGCGTGGTGCCGGGGTGCCGGCCCGTCCGACGCCGGCCGGGGCGGGCCGACGGACGGCCCGCGTGCGGCTGCCGACGGCGGTCGTAGGGCAGGGTGTTCCGGGCCGGGGACGTGGTGGCCCGGGTCAGTCGCCATCCGGCTGGCACCGCGGGCACCACACCGTCCCCCGGCCCCCCATGCGCGTCCGGCACAGCCGCGTCCCGCAGCGGGGGCACGCCGGGTCGGGGTCGCCCCGGTGGCCGGTGAGCCAGGAGGGGCGGGACGGGACGCGGCCGGCGGTCACGGCGGGGCGCAGGGTGCGGCCCAACTGGGTGTAGAGGCGGCGCAGTTCGGCCGGGGTGAGGTCGCGGGCCCGGCGGTCGGGGCGCAGTCCGGCGCGCCACAGGATCTCGTCGGCGAGCAGGTTGCCGAGGCCGGCGAGGACGGACTGGTCGGTGAGGGCGGTCTTGAGGTGGCCGCGGCGGGCGCGAAGGGCGGCCTCGAAGTCGTCGCGGGTGACGGTCAGCGCGTCGGGGCCCAGGCGGGCGAGCAGCCGGTCGACGTCGACGTCGTCGTGCGCCAGCCAGAGACCGCGGAGTTTGCGCTGGTCGCGGTAGCGCAGCTGACGGCCGTCGTCCAGGGTGAACAGGACCCGGTCATGGGCCTCGACCGCGTCGCCGGGGTCGGCGGGGAGCAGGAGGCCGGTCATGCCGAAGTGCAGCAGCACGGTGGGGCCGTCGGTGCGGGCCAGCAGCCACTTGCCGTGCCGCTCCGGCTCGGCGAACCGCCGCCCCTCCAGCGCGTCCCGCAGCCCGCGCGCGCCGACGCCGTGCAGGACGCCCGTGTCGCGCACGTCGACGCGGCGTACGACCCGTCCCTTCGCGCAGGACGCGAGGACCCGGCGGAACCCCTCGACGTCCGGCAGCTCAGGCATGGCAGAGATCCGCGCGCGCGGCGGGAACGCCGAGGTCCACGGCAGCCTCCTCGATACCGGCCGGCCCCGGCTCACCCCTTCCCGCCGATGCCGCCGGCACCACCGCCGCACGGTTCTCCTCCACCCGTTCGGCGATGTCCGCGCGGTCGTCGAGGAGCCGGGAACGTGTGCGGGGCGCCGGGGAGACCGAGGGAGGAGGCGGGCGGTGGCCCCGGGACGGTCGGGCGGGCCCCGGGACGGTCGGGCGGGCCCCGGGACGGTCGGGCGGGCCCCGGGACGGTCGGGCGGGCCCCGGGACGGTCGGGCGGGCCCCGGGACGGTCGGGCGGGCTCCGGGACGGTCGGGCGGGCTCCGGGACGGAGACTTCTCGGCGACGTCACGGCTACGGGCGGAAGACGCCGAGGTGACGGCGGTCATCGGGCCGGGGCCGCTCCGCGGTCGGGGGCCCTCACCAACCCTCCGCGCGCCACGCGCGGAAATCTCCCATGGCCGGGACACATGTCCGCGTCCGGCGGCATTAGTGTGGTCACACGAGGTGGACGGCGCCGGATCCGCGGACGCGGGCGCCGGGCTCCTCGCCGCAGTCCCCGGAACGAAGGTGTCATGCCCGCTGAGAACGCCCCTGGCGCCGGCAACCTCGACGACGACGACTACCCCGCCTACACGATGGGGCGGGCCGCCGCCGTCCTCGGTATCACCCCCGCCTTCCTCCGGGCCGTGGGCGGGACGGGGCTGATCACGCCCCTGCGTGCGGAGGGCGGCCACCGTCGGTACTCCCGCCGCCAGCTGCGCATCGCCGCCCGCGCCCGTGAGCTGGTCGACCAGGGCACCCCGGTCGAGGCCGCGTGCCGCATAGTCGCCCTGGAGGACCAGCTCCAGGACGCCCTGCGGCTGAACCGGGAGATGCGCCGGAAGCTGGACGGGGGCGACACGGATACCTAGTTCCGTCGGTGCAGAATTACAGAGCGTCGCGGGTGAGAATTGGCCGCACGGCCGGAAAAGCGCATGGGCGCGGCCAACCGACGTGTGTTAGCGTGATAGGCGTTGCAGTTTTGGTTGCCAGAGAATTTTTTCTTTGCAGAGCTTTCCGGATCTTTCCGGAGGGGTGATCACAGCGGCGACTCGACTTCGCGGAGCGCGGAGTTTGGCACTGCCCCCCAAGGGAGATTCACATGGCAACTGGCACCGTGAAGTGGTTCAACTCGGAAAAGGGTTTCGGCTTCATCGAGCAGGACGGCGGCGGCGCTGACGTCTTCGCCCACTACTCGAACATCGCCACCTCCGGCTTCCGTGAGCTTCAGGAAGGCCAGAAGGTCACCTTCGACGTCACGCAGGGCCAGAAGGGCCCGCAGGCCGAGAACATCCTTCCCGCCTGACGCTGACGCGCATCGTCGCGAACCGCGTGGTTCGCGCATCATGAGGCTGGGGCCCGCGCTCTCGGGGTGCGGGTCCCAGCTCATTGCTTTTTTCCGGGTCTCCCATATTTCCCTGGACCGCTCCAGCGCCGAGAGGGACCCGACTCTTCACCATTTCTTCGGCTCATTCTTGCGAATCCTCACGCGGTCGGCACCGCCGGACGGAATTCCTCGATACGCCGCATCGAGGAGGGTTCCCCCCATGAACCGCACCCGTCGTACCGGGTCCGCTTCCACTGATCCGCGCGCCGCCCGGAGGTACACGCGCTCCCGTCCGGGCGCCGGCCGCAAGACCGGCCAGGGCGCCCGGCCCGCCGCGCGCCGGCAGGAGTTCGCCCTGCCGGCCACCGTCACCGAACCGCTGCCCGCGGTCGAGTCGTTCGCCGAACTCGACATGCCCGAACGGCTGTTGACCGCGCTCGTCAACGAGGGCATGACCGTGCCCTTCCCCATCCAGGCGGCCACCCTGCCGAACACGCTCGCGGGCCGGGACGTCCTGGGACGGGGCCGTACCGGCTCGGGCAAGACGCTCGCCTTCGGCCTGCCGGTGCTGGCCCGGCTGGAGGGCCAGCGGGCCCAGCCCAAGCAGCCGCTCGCCCTGGTCCTCGTACCGACCCGGGAGCTGGCCCAGCAGGTCACCGACTCGCTCGCGCCGTACGCCCGCGCCCTGCAGTTGCGCTTCGCCACCGTCGTGGGCGGTGTGTCGATCGGCCGCCAGACGAGCGCGCTGCGTGGCGGCGCCGAGGTCGTCGTCGCGACGCCCGGCCGTCTCAAGGACCTGATCGACCGCGGCGCCTGCCGCCTCGACCATGTCGCCGTCACGGTCCTGGACGAGGCCGACCAGATGGCCGACATGGGCTTCATGCCGCAGGTGACCGCGCTGCTCGACCAGGTCCCGGCCCGCGGGCAGCGATTGCTGTTCTCGGCCACCCTGGACCGCAACATCGACCTCCTGGTACGGCGTTACCTGCACGACCCCGTCGTGCACTCGGTCGACCCGTCCGCCGGGGCGGTCACCACGATGGAGCACCACCTGCTGCACGTGCGGGACACGGAGAAGCACACCGCCGCGACCGAGATCGCCGCCCGCGACGGACGCGTGATCATGTTCCTGGACACCAAGCACGCGGTGGACCGGCTGGCCAAGCACCTGCTGTCCGTCGGGGTGCGCGCCGCGGCCCTGCACGGCGGCAAGACCCAGCCGCAGCGCGACCGGACGCTGGCACAGTTCAAGAACGGGCAGGTCACGGCCTTGGTGGCGACCAACGTCGCCGCGCGCGGGATCCACGTCGAGGGCCTCGACCTCGTCGTGAACGTCGATCCGCCGGCCGACCACAAGGACTACCTGCACCGCGGCGGCCGCACCGCGCGCGCGGGCGAGTCCGGCACCGTCGTCACCCTCGTGCTGCCGCACCAGCGGCGCGCGATGGACCAGCTGATGGCCGACGCCGCCATCACCCCGCTCACCGCACGGGTGCGCCCCGGCGAGGAGGAGCTCCGGCGCATCACCGGCGCCAGGACGCCCTCCGGCACGCCGGTCGTCCTCGCGGCCCCGGCCGAGGAAGGACGCGGGTCCGGCGAGAGGCCCACCGGTCGGCGCCGCAGGGGGCGGGGCGGGCGCGGTGGCGCGGGCGGGCAGGGCGCCGGCCGCAGCGGGGTGAGCGGTCAGGGCACGGGCCGGGGCAAGAGCGGTCAGGGCGCCGCCGCAAGTCGCGGCGCCGGCGGTGGCGGTCAGGGTGCCGCCGTCCGTGGTGGGAGCGGCCGGGCGGGCACCCAGGTCCGCCGGGCCCCCCGGAGGGACAACCCGTAGCCCGGACACGAGGACGCGCTTCTCACGGCCGGTACGAGCCCCGCTCGTACCGGCCGTCCGTGTCGCCGTGTCCGTCCCGGACCCCACGGCCCGGCGAGACCGGGGTCGGCAACGGGCCCGCGCCGTACGAGAACCGGACACTCCGGCATCCGGGACGGCGAGTCGTTCGCACCCGGCCCCGCGCCGCGCCGTGGAGGGGCAGACTTGGGTCATGTCGCAGCGAGATGAGTTGGTACGGGAGATTCGTGCGCTCTCCGACGCGGAGGCCGCGCGGGCGCTGACGGTGCTGATGGAGGACCGGGGGCTGCTGCACTCGGCCGGTGAACTGGGCCCGCTGGACGGGCAGTTGGCGGACGCCCTGGAGGCGGCCGGGGTCGAGCCCGGCGCCGCGGGGGGCGACGGGGAACTCGCGCGGGCGGCGCTGGAGTACGCCGCGCTGCGGGGGGACGGTGTCGTCGGGGAGGCCGTGGAGTACGCGCGGTCGCCGATGGAGCGGTTCGATCCGGTGTCCGTCTCCGTGGGGGTGCTGGCCGTCACGCTGCTGCAGACCGAGGTGGTGGTCAAGCGGGACCCACGGGGGCGGTGGAGCGTGACCGTGCACAAGCGGGCGCTGAAGGACGCGGCGCTCGGGCGGCTGCTGACGGCGTTGCTGTCCCATCTCACCGACGGCAAGTAGGCCGGCGGTGGCCGTCTCCACGAGGGCGCCGTACGCGTGGCGCTGCGAGCGGTGTGAACGGCGTTGCCAGGCGCCGGTGTGGCGCGTGGTGGACAGCCGTGAGCGGGGCGACGTCCTCGAAAGCCCCGGCGGGCCGGACGGGTTCGGGAACGGGCTGAGCTGGGTGGACTGCCCCGGCTGCGGGACACGGGCGCACATCGAGGCGCCGGTGCTGGTGCTGCGGGCCGGAGCGGTCGTGCCGTCGCTGTTCGCCACCTCCGTCGCGGAGCTGCGCCAGGATGCCACGGCGAGCGCGGCCGCCCTGGTGGAGGAGGCGCGGCTCGCCGGGGCCTTCGCCGGTGGGCGGTTCGGCGGGAACGTGGTCGCACTGCCGCGCAGGCTGCTGCCGTTCGCGCTGAGCCGTGACGTCGAGAGGGATCTGGCCGACCCCGAGGCGGCGTGCGCGCAGTTGACGTCGTACGGGGCACCCACGGTGGACAACTACCGGGTCTTCCTGGCGAACGTGGCCGCCGAACTGGCGGACAACGGTGTCGGGGAACTGCTGTACGCCGTCACCGTGACCATGCCGGACCGGCTCGCCGACCTGGTCCGGGCGCATCCCCGGCTCACCGACGGCACCCTGGTGCGCGACGCGGCGGCCGAGGAGCTGCGCGAGGCCGCCGGCACCCCGCTGGAGGCGCCGCTGCGGCTGCGGCAGCGGTTGCTGGAGGACCTGTGCGGCGGACGGGTGCCCGTGGGTACGGCCGTCGAGCGGTACGCGGCGTCGCTGGCCGCCTTCGGGGAGGGGCTGCGGGCCCGGTTGCACGCGATGTACGACCAGGTACGGGTCGCGCGGGACCCGGAGACCATCCCGCTCGCGCGGGAAGCGCTCGAACTCGCCGGGCAGGTCGGCGAGACGGCCATGGAGACGGAACTCGCCGCCCGGCTCGGCAGGTTGCTGGCCGAGACCCTGCACACGGCGCACCCGGCCGATCCCGCCGAAGCGGTGCGCGTGCTCCGACTCGCCCTGGACCGGCTGCCGGAGGGGTCCCTCCAGTGGGCCGAGGTCGCCGCCAACCTCGCCTCCGTTCAGCACTCCCGCGGCGACGGCGACCGCGTCGAACGCTGGGAAGAGGCCCGCGACCTGCTCGCCCGCGCCGCCGCCGTGGTGGACCGCCGCGCCCACCGCGAGTTCTGGGCCCGGGTGCAGACCAACTACGGGCTGGTGCTCGGCGAGCGTCCGGGCGGCGGCCCCGACGACCTCACCCTCGGCATCGCACACATCCGGGCCGGACTGGACGAGCGCTCCCCCGGGCGGAATCGTGTCGACTGGTCCTTCTCGCTGCTCAACCTCGGGCTCCTCCTCTTCCGGCGCGGCGGGCCGGACGACCTGCGGCAGGCCGAACGGTGCTACCGCGACGCCCTCGGCCGACTCCGTCCGGACGACGACCCGGTCCTGTGGTCGCAGCTCCAGTGCAACCTGGCCGACCTGCTGCTCCGCTCCGAGCGCGACGCGTTCGACCCGCGGGGCGCCCGTGCCGCGGCGAACGCCGTCGTCGCCTTCGACGCCGCGCACCCGGGGCTCCTCGACACCAGCCGCGCCGTCTGGCTCCTGGCCCACGCCGCCGATCTGCTCGACGGTCCGGGGAGCGCCGAGGGTGTACGGCTGCGGCGCTCGGCGCTGGCCGCCGTACCGCCGCGCGTCTCCCCGTTCCTGCATCTGTCCATCGCCCGGGAGACGGTCGGCGTGCTCGCCGACGCCGGGGACTGGGACGGCGCGGCCGACGTGGCGGCGGACATGCTGACCGCCGTCCACGCGCTCTACGACGCCCAGGTCACCGCCGCCGCCCGCCGCAGCGTGCTCCTGACCACCCGCGGTACCGCCCGCCAGGCCGCCTTCCTGCTGGCCCGCGCGGGGCGCCCGGAACGCGCGGTCGAGGCGATCGAACGAGGGCTCGCCCGCGAGTTGTCGGTGCTGACCGGGCGGGACACGGTGGATCTGGAGGCGCTGGAGCGCGTCGACCCGCTGATGACCCGCCGGTATCGGGAGGCGCGGGAGCGGTACCGACTGGTGGTCGGCGAGGTGGAGGGGGTGGCCGGCGACTCCGGGGGCGGGGTCGGCGGCTCGGCGGGGGCGGGCGTCGACCCGGCGCGGGCGGGAGTCCCCGCCAAAGGGCCCGATGCCCTGCCGGGGGCAGGAGGCGCCCCCCGCGGGGGGCCCGGTGGCTCGGCGGAGACGGGTGCCGCTCCCGGCGGAAGGGCCGACGCCCCGACAGGGACAGGTGCCACCCGCGACGGAGAGGCCAACGCCACGACGGGGACGGGGGCCGTCCTCGGCGCGGGGTTCAACGCCCGGACAGGAGCGGGCGGCGCCACCGGCGGAGGATTCGACGTCCCGAGGGGGACGGGTGCCACGCCCGGCGAAGGACTCGACGCCCCGACGGGGACAGGTCCCACACCCGGCGAAAGACTCAACACCCCAACGGGGACAGGTCCCACACCCGGCCAAAGACTCAACACCCCGAGGGAGACGGGTCCCACACCCGGCGAAAGACTCAACACCCCAACGGGGACAGGTCCCACACCCGGCGAAAGACTCAACACCCCAACGGGGACAGGTCCCACACCCGGCCAAAGACTCAACACCCCAACGGGGACAGGTCCCACACCCGGCCAAAGACTCAACACCCCAACGGGGACAGGTCCCACACCCGGCGAAAGACAAAACACCCCGACGGGGGCGGGTGCCGCACCTGGCGAAAGACTCAACACCCCAACGGGGCCGGGTGCCCTCCCCGGGGGAGGGCTCCACGCGTCGGCGGGGGCCCAGGCCGCGGCCGAGCGGGAAGTGCGGGCCGTGGTCGAGGAGATCCGGGCGATCCCCGGGTTCGAGGGGTTCTTGCGGACGACCGAGGTGGCGGATGTCGTCCGGGCCGCCCGCGGGATGCCGCTCGCCTACCTGGTGAACTCCCCCTGGGGCAGCTGCGTCCTCGTGGTTCCGCGGGACCCGCAGGCCGGCGTGCGTGCCGTCCTCGTCCCCGAGGTGACCAGCACCTCGATCGTCCAGCTCCTGGCGCTGGACGTGGAGGCCCGCGAGGCGGGGCTCTTCGTGGTCCAGCAGGCCGGTGCGCTCAAGCGGCGCCGTGAGCTGCCGAGGGCGGTGGACCGGTTGCAAAGGCTCGCTCCGTTGCTGCGTCCCCTCGCCGGGCTGCTGGCGGAGGACCCCGGGCACGAGGCGGTCGTCGTACCGACCGGGCTGCTGGGGCACGTGCCGTTGCAGGCCGTGCCGGTGGGGCCGGAGGGTGAACCGCTCGATGACCTGGGTACGTTGACGCTCGCGCCGTCGGCCGGTGTGTACGCCGCCTCGCGTGCCGCCGCCGCGCGACCGGTGCCGCCCGTGCCGCGGCTGGTGGCCGTCTCGGACCCCGATGGCTCGTTGCCCGGCGCGCGGAGTGAACTCGCCGAGATCCGGGAGCTGTTCGAGCCGGGCGGGGAGACCGTGTCCGCGGTGGGGGCCGACGCCACGGTCGGGTGGCTGCTGGCGCACCTCGCCGAGGCGTCGTACCTGCATCTGAGCTGCCACGGGAGCGCGGAACGCATCGGCAAGGGGGCCTCGTTGGCACTCGCCGACGGCACGCTGGACCTGGACACACTCGTACGGAACCGACTCCCGTGCTGCCGGCTGGTGGTGGCGGGCGCCTGTCAGTCCGGGCGGTACGAGATCGTCGACGCGCCCGACGAGTTCACCGGGCTGCCGGGCGGCTTCCTCCAGGCCGGGGCCGCGTGCGTGATCACCAGCCTCTGGCAGGTGAACGACCTCGCGACCGCGCTGCTCATGACCCGTCTGTACGAGCTGCTCGCCCCCGGCACGCCCGGCGAACCGCCCGTGTCCGCGCTGCGCCGGGCCCGGACCTGGCTGCGGCGGCTGACGTGGGACGGCCTCGCGCGGTACGCCGCGGCCCATCCGCACCTGGCGGCCCTGGCCGGACGGTACGCCCGGCCGGGGAGCGACGCCGACGCGTGCCCCTTCGCCTCGCCCGTCCACTGGGCGGCGTTCACGGCGTGGGGGGTGTGAGCGGGGTCAGCCCTGGTAGACCGGGCCGAGCCGGTCGAGCGTGAAGTGGGCGTCGGGGGTGACGGGCGCCTGCGGAGCCCTGACCTCCATGAGGGTGTAGCGGCCGCCGACCAGACCGGAGACGATGACCGTGGCGGCCGAGGTGACCTCCCGGCCCTCGGCGCAGCTGGGCTGGCAGACCACCTCGGAGACGACGCCCTGCGCGGTGGCCGTGGCGCTGCCCCAGTCGGTCCAGATCAGGTCGTGCAGCATGCCCTTTCCGTCCCCGCAGAACAGCAGGAGCGAGACGGGCTCGGACAGGGGCTTGCCCTCGCAGTCGTTGATCGTGCCGGTCCGCCTGGTCCGCTGCGGAGTGGGAGGGGGCGGTGCCTGGCTGGTGGGCGTCGCGGGTTCCGGGGAGGGGTCCTGCTCCTCGCTCGGGTCCTCCTGCGGGGTCGTCTGCTGCTGCGGTGTGTCGTCCCGCGTCGGCTCCAGCCGGGTCGGCGCGCTGGTCAGAGGGGCGTCCGCGGTACGGGTGCCGCCACCGCGGCCCGGCACCAGGAGCATCAGCGCCGTGACGACCACGCCGACGAGCACCGCGGCCACGACCACGAGGGCGAGCCGGGCGCCAAAGAGGCCGCGCGGCGGCGCCTCGACCGGGGTGTCCGAGGGCGCAGCGGTGTCGCCGGGAGCCTCCCCGGGGGTGGACAGCTCGTCCACCTCGACCGTCCAGACGGGCGGCTCGGGCGTCAACGATCCGACGAGCGCGAGGAGTTGGGCGGGCGTCGCCCGCTTCTGCGGGTCCTCGGCCAGGCACACGGCGACCACCTGCCGCAGTCGCACCGGCAGCTTGCCGATGTCGGGCCGCAGGCTGCTGACCCCGGTGTACGCCGTGACCAGCAGCATCCCCAGGGCGACCATGTCGGCCGAGGGCGCGTACGACCCGCCGCCGCGCTCCGGCGCGTCCCCGGTCAGCCGGGGCCCGCTCCGCGTCAGCAGCACGTTCCCGGCCCGCACGTCCCCGTGCACCCGCCCGGCCCGGTGCAGCACCGACAGCGCCCCGGCCAGCCCCGCCGCGATCCACAGCACCGCGTCCTCCGGCAGCCCGCCGGCCGTGCCGACGACCTGCGCGAGCGAGGGCGCGGGTCCGGCGGCGGCGTCCTTCCGCGCCAACTCCCCGCCGCTGCGCGCGCCCGCCCGCCCGGGCCCGTCCCCTACCGGATCACTGCCCGGACCGCTCCCTGCCGAAGGCCTCATCCCGTCCCCCATGACCAGAAAGAAGTTTCAGGACGAGTCTGACCAAAACCGACCCGGGCTACAAGGACTTGGACACCCATGGGTACCGCCCTTCGATGCGGCGGGCCCGCAACCACCACTCCTCCGGCCGATGCCATGGAGGCCTTCGCCGTCGGAGACTCCAAGCCCAGGAGTCAGGGCCGCGCGCCGCGCACGAGGGGCGCGGGGGCCGCAGCCGCGGCCTCGCCCCCTGGTCCGAACGCCCGCCCCGCACATCGGGCCGTCCCGCTCCGCCGGGCGGCCCGCCCTGGAGGAGCCCGATGGCCATCACCGCCGCCGCACAGCCGAAGCTCAGCAGCCAGGGCTGGCAGGGGCACTGGCACGGCTTCGTCTGGATCGGCGCCCCGCAGCGGTACGCCCGGGAGGGTGACCGGCGACCGGCGCACGCCGTCCAGCCCGCTCCCGAGGCGGACCACGCCGACCGCTACCGGGAGGCCGCCGGCGAGTTCGTCGGCGGCGGCCTGCCCCCGCTCATGTCCGGTCACTGGCTGATGAAGCGCGGGCAGCTCGCCCGTGAGCGCACCTGGACCGACGTAGGTGACGCGGTCGCATGGCTGAAGCGGCACTACACCGGCAACCCGCCGTACGAACGGCCGGACGGGGCACGGACGTACGTCGAACTGGACGCCAAGGTCGGCTACGCCGTGGACGTCCTTCCGCGCGGCGTCGATGTCAGCTGGGTCCACTACACCCCGTCACGCACCCTGCTCTCCGCCTCGGTCGTGTGCTGCCCCAACCTCTTCCACCCGGCTCTGGCCTGCCCGCTTCCGCCGTCATGAGCCACAGGCCGCCCACCGGTTCACGAGGGAATGACCCCCGCCCGGAACGGCTCCACCCCGAGGATG
This sequence comes from Streptomyces sp. NPDC001056, assembly GCF_053598955.1. Classification (NCBI taxonomy): domain Bacteria; kingdom Bacillati; phylum Actinomycetota; class Actinomycetes; order Kitasatosporales; family Streptomycetaceae; genus Streptomyces; species Streptomyces sp. NPDC001056. Next base: position 203,753 of record NZ_JBSFLI010000001.1, read on the forward strand.
TGCCGCACCTTCTCGGGCTCCACCAGCACATGCACCCGCCGCTCCCCCTCGACCAGCCACGGGTAGCTGTCCAGGCCCAGGTACTTGCGGGCCAGCCGGTCCATGCCGCGTTCGGCCTCGTCGCCCTCCACGAGGCGTACCACGCGTCCGGAGATCTGGACGCGGTCGTAGGGGTTCTCGGCGTCGGCGTGGGACAGGTGGACGCGGGGATCGTGGCGGAGGTTCTCCTCCTTGATCCGGCCGACCGAGGTGTTGAAGACGATCAGTCCGTCCTCCAGGCCCACCCACATCGGCGTCACATGCGGTGCCCCGTCCGGCGTCACCGTGGCCACGAACCAGAAGTTCGTCCCCGCCAGGCGCTCCCGTACCCGCTCGGTCAGCTCCGCCCCCACGGCCGTCCCTTCCTTGATCGTCTCTGCTCGACCACTGTGGCACGGCGGCCGTCCGGCCGGACCTCGGGTTCCGGGAAGGTCGTGTGAAGACCGCCGGCGGGCCGCGCGCGTCCGATTCCCGCCACGCCGCGCGGCCCGGGAGGCCGTCCGCCGGCCCGATCCCCCCGGAAAGCCCAGCCCCGGGCCGTGGGCCGGTGAAAATATCTTGTTTATCGGTCAAATTCAGGATCGCGCGGTGTACGCGTAGCCAGTGTCGCCGGGATCGTGACACCCTCGTAGGCCCGGCCCGTACAGGTCCTACCGGCGGGAGGACTCTGGTGGAGTTCGAGATACGGCTCTCAGGTTCGGTCGAGGTGCGCGTCGACGGGCGGGCCGGAACGTTGGGGCCCACCAAGACGAGGCTCGCCCTCGCCTCGCTGGCCTGGGACGCGGGGCGGCCCGTGAGCGTCGACAGCCTGGTCCACCGGATCTGGGACGACCATCCGCCGGCCACGGCCCGGGAGACGCTGCACGCCCATGTCTCGCGGGTGCGCCGGGCCCTGCGCGCCGCCGACCCGGACGCGCCCGCCCTCACCAGCCGGACGAACTCGTACGTGCTGCACGCCGACCCCGACCGCGTGGACCTGCGGGCCCACACCAGCTGCGTCGAGCAGGCCCGAGCGCTCAAGGGGAGCGACGACGGCGCGGCCCTGCGGCTGCTGGAGCGGGCGGACGCCCACTGGCACGGCGAGCCGCTCGCCGGGATCTCCGGGTCCTGGCCCGATCACCTGCGCGCCACGGTGGGCGAGACGAGTCTCATCGCCGCCATGACGCGCGCCGAACTCCTCATGAACGCGGGTCGGTTCGCCGAGGCGGTGCCTGTCCTCGTGCCCCTGGTGGACGAACACCCCGTGGACGAGGCGCTGGTCGGGCTGCTGGCCGTCGCGCTGCACGGCGGCGGTCGTACGGCAGAGGCGACCAAGCTGCTGCAACGCACCCGGCAGCGCGTCATCCGGGACATCGGCCTGGACGGCGGGCGGCGGCTCCACCGCATCCAGGAGGGAATCCTCGCCGGTGCGCCGGCCGGCGCGCTCCACGGGCACGGCCCCCGCGCCACGCCCGCCGCCCGGCCGGCCCGGCCCGTGCCGGACAACCTGCCGCGGGACGTGCCCTGGATCGGCCGCCGCGAGGAGTTGCGGCGGCTCACCTCGGCGCTGTGCGAGGGCGGGGACGAGGCCGGTGCCGTGGTGACCGTCGAGGGGATGGGGGGCGTCGGCAAGAGCAGCATCGCCGTGCACATCGCGCACCGGCTGGCGGACCGGTACCCGGACGGCCGGTGCTTCGTAAGGCTCGCCGGCCAGGCGCCGGGGCGGGCGCTGACCACGCTGCTGCGGGTGCTCGGTCCGGAGGGCAGGGAACTGCCCCAGGACACCGAGGAACTCATCGCCATGTGGCGGTCGTCGGCACGGGACCGGCGGATGCTGGTGATCCTCGACGACGCCCGGTCCTCGGAGCAGGTACGGCAGCTGCTCCCCGGGGCCTCGCCGACCGCCGTCCTCGTGACCAGCCGCCACCGGCTCACCGGGTTGCCCGGCGCGCGGTCGGTGCCGCTCGATGTGCTGCCCCCTGACGACGCGGTCGCCCTCTTCGTACGGCGGCTCGGCGCGGGCGGGCGGGCCGGCCAGGGCGACGGGAGCGACAAAGGCGACAGGGCCGATATCGTGGACATCGTGCGGGTCTGCGGGTATCTGCCGCTCGCCATCGAGATCGCGGCGAGCCGGCTGCTCGCCAGGTCGTCGTGGACCGCCGCCGATCTGCTGCGGCAGCTGACCGCCGGAGCCGGTGGACTGGACGAACTGCGCGACGGCGAAAGGTCATTGGAGCATGTGTTCGCTCTCTCCTATCGCGCGCTGAACGCCGAACAACAGCTGGTCTTCCGGCGGATCAGCCTGCACGCCGGAATGGAGTTCGGGTCGCACGCGGTGGCGGCGCTGACGGGTCTCCCCCTCGCCGCGACGGAACGGGCCCTGGAGCAGCTTCACACCCGGCATTTGATCGCCGAACCGACTCCGCACCGGTTCACCATGCACGATCTTCTGCGCAGGTACGCGCGTTCGCTCAGCGATCCCGAACACACGGAGTCGCGGGCCGCGATGTCCCGGCTGGCGAAGTTCTATATGGGTGCGGCGGATCGCGCGGACCGTCTCGTACATCCCTACCGATCCCGTATGAGCCTGGACTCCGACGATTTCATCATGCTGCCGGAGATCGACGACGTACACGCGGCCGAACAATGGCTGACCACGGAAAGCGGCAACCTCTCGGACACCCTGGAGTGGATCAGCCGACACGGATCGGAACGGCAACTCGCCCTGTCGGTAAACGTGTTGACTGGCCTCCTCGACATGCGCGGCCATCTGGCCACGGCCGAACCGCTGCTGCAACGGGCCGTCGACCACTGGGCCGCCGCCCAGGACCGGGAGGCGCGGGCGCGGGCGCTGCTCGACCTCGGCGTGGCGCGCGGCCATCACTCCCGCTACGAAGAGGCGATCTCGGCCGCACGGGAGGCGCTGGAGTTGGCGCGGGCCCTCGGGGACACCGAGCTGGAGATCGAATGCGTCAACCAGATGTGCATCCCGTTATGGCAGACCGGCCAGTACAGAATGATGCAGTCGCTGCAAGAACAGATCCTTGATTCCCTGTTGCAAACAGGTGACTCCCTTCAGATCGCCCGCAGCTACAACGTCCTGGGAGTCACCCACCTCCATCTGTCGGAAATCGACGCGGCGCGCCATCACTTCAACTCCGCACTGGCCGAATTCACCGCCATAAACCACGAGCGGGGGATATTCAGCACACTGAACAACATGGCCGAGCTGGCCACGAGAACGGGAGATCCGAAGGCCGCCGAGCAGGCTTACCGAAAAGCCATTTCCCTGGCGTCGCGAAGGTCCGACAGAAGGGAGCTGGCAACGCTCCGGATGAACCTGGCCAACGCACTCATCAGCCTGGGGAACACGGCCGAGGCACTCACGCTCGCACACCACAGCCTGGACTATTTCCGCACCGTCGGCGACCGGCGCAGAGAGGCCATCGCCCTCAACCGGATCGGCCGGGCACACCGCGCCGCCGGCCGCAGCGAGCAGGCCATACCGTTGCACGTCGCCGCGCTCACCCTGGCTCGGGGCATCAACGCCGCGGGCGAGGTGGTCGACGCGGCCCACGACGCGGCCCTGGCCCACCAGGACACCGGACGCACGGCCCAGGCTTTGGCATATGCCAGTGAAAGTTTCAAAATGAGTATGCGAATTGGCGCCCACGCCGAAGCGGCCCGCGCCTCGCAGACCCTTGCCGCCTTGCGCACCACTCCGCGGACATCGACCGGGTGACCAGCCCTTTCACTCATTACGCAGGAGCATTTGGAGTTGGGGCCACAGTGGCGCTATGAATAGCGCATACGCGATCTTGGGCGGTCGGCACCCGATACCCATGCGCGTGAATCACACTGCCCCAAGCGCAAGGAAGAAAGTCCGTGAGCAAGACTCCCCTTTACGTGGTCATGACATGCATGCTCTTTCTGATAGCGAATCACTTGCCTTCGATGCTGCCCTATTCCTGAGCACCGGTACGGACACGCAGGCCGCCCGCCCCCACCAGGGCGGCCCCTCACACCCGCACCAACTCCAGCCGCCCCGGATCCACTTCCATCCGCAGCGGCGCCCGCACCTCCCGTACCGGGATGCCGTCCACGTCCAGGCGGTGCGCTCCCCACGCCCGTTCGAAGCGCAGTCGCCGTACCCGCCGTACGCCGAAGGACTCTCCCCGCACCTCCAGCAGCCCCGAGCCCGTCACCGTGACGCTGAGGCGCCGGCCCCCCGGCATGGTGATCTTCTCGTTGTCGAGGATGAGGCGGATGGGGCCGGGGTCCGTGTTGAGGGAGACCAACTCCACGCGGTCCAGGGCGAGTTCATAGCCACGACCGGCGAGGTGGATGCCGATGACGTCCTTGCGGCGGGCCGTCCCCGGCACCCCCTCAAGACGGTCGGTCAGCAGCGGGAGGCGCCATAACGCCGCCGCCCGCATCGCCTGCTCCGGCCGCACCCCGGGCGTGTGCGCCAGCAGGCCCACCGTCCGAGGGGGCAGGCCGTGGCGGGCGCCGCCGCGCTCGCCGGGTTCCGGGACCGGACTCAACTCGGCACTGGAGATGCCCCGTTCGGCCAGCCGGGACCGGAGTGTGCCCGCGCGTTCACGGTCGGACTGGTGGCGGCCGCGGACGACGCCGAGGGTGGAACGCGTCACGGGGAGGGTCGCGACCACCCGTACGGCGGCGGTCAGCAGACGCTCGACGCCCGGCGGATGGCGGTGGGTCGGAGGCGAGGTCGAGGGCAGCATGCGGCTCCTTGCGCGCTCGGGACGGAACGCACGCGGCCTGCTCCACGGCTCGGCCCACGGCGGCACCCGGTCGTTCAACCTCTAACGTAGTGCGAGAGCGCGGCCGGTGTGAAGCCGCGCCAAGAGCGGGTGAACCCGGGCCGACTCCCCTGTGTCGGCGCTGTGTCGAGGGACTTTCCAGGCCCTCCTCGGTCGCGAACGCCTCCGCGATCGCCCGCCCGGGACACCGGGATCGAGCATCTGCGCACGGCCACCGACCGGAGCCGACCGACCTGGCGGAACGGGCGGTACGGCGCTCAGGCCGCCGTCCCCACCACCGCGTCCCCCACCCGCTCCTGGCGCGGCACGACCCGGCGCGCCCGGCTCGGCACCAGCAGGGGGTGCGCGACGCCCCACGTGGCGGCCTTGCAGATCGCCTCCTTGTAGCGGGCGGCGAGGCGGCCGGTCAGGGCCCGGTCGACGGCGCGGTCGTCGGCGGTGACGAACTGGATCAGTCCGTCACTTCGGCCCAGGGAGACGCACTGCTGGAAGTACCGCACGGCCGTCACCGGCACCTTCCCGCCGCTGAGCCGCGCCGCGATCGCGTCGGCCGCCTGCCAGGCCGCCGGTACGCCCGAGGCGCACGACATCCGCAGCGGCTTGTCGCCGGGGCCCATGGCGAGGGCGGCGTCGCCGACGGCGTACACCTCCGGGTGCGAGACCGAGCGCATCGAACGGTCGACCACGATCTGCCCGTTGTCGCCCGTCTCAAGGGTGGTGTCCCGCGCGATCGGGTGGACGGCGAAGCCCGCGGTCCACACGGTGGCCTCGGACGGGAGCGACACGCCGTCGGCGGTGGTGACGTGGCCGGCCGCCACCGCGTCGACGGCGGTGTGTTCGTGCACGGTGATGCCGAGCCGGTCGCAGACCTCGCGCAGATGGCGGCGGCCCTTGGGCGAGAGCCCGTCGCCGAGGCCGCCGCGCACGGCGAGGGCGATGTCGAGGTCCGGGCGGGCCTCGGCGAGTTCGGTCGCGGCCTCCAGGCCGGTGAGCCCGCCGCCGACCACCACCACCGGCGCGCCGGCGCCGAGTTCGGCCAGGCGGGCGCGCAGTCGCAGCGCGCCGGGGCGGCTCGCGATGTCGTGGGCGTGCTCGGCGACGCCCGGGACGCCCTGGTCGTGCCACCCGCTGCCGAGGGCGTAGACGAGGGTGTCGTACCGCAGTTCCTCCCGGGTGCCCCGCTCGCCGGTGACGGTCACGGCCCTGCGCTCGGCGTCCACGGCGGTGACCCGGGCGAGCTTCAGGGTGACGCCGGTGCCGGTGAACATCGCGTCGAGAGGCCGGGGCGGCAGGTCCTGACCGGTCGCGAGCTGGTGCATCCGGACGCGCTCGACGAAGTCGGCCTCGGCGTTGACGAGGGTGATGGCGACGTCCTCACGGCGCAGCCGGCGGGCGAGGCGGCCGGCGGCGATGGCTCCGGTGTATCCGGCCCCGAGGACGATGATGCGGTGCTGCATGGCCTGCTCCTGTCGGTCGTGCGGGGTTCCGCGAGCGGTTCGCCCCTTGAACCGGGCGGCCCGCCGTTCCCTGACAGGAGCAGGCCGTGAGCCGCGTCACAACGAGGTCAGAAAGGCCCTCATCGCGGGTTCGCCGTGCTCGCCGGCCGCCCACCGACGGGTGGCGCGCTCCAGCTTGTCCGGGTTGACCTGGCTGCGGAAGGCGGCGATGCCCTGCTCGGTGATCTCCGGGCAGGTGATGCCGATGACCCGCCCGTCGAGCACCGCCACGAGGGCGGGGGCGCCGTTGACCACGGAGACGTACACGTCGGGCGAGCCGCCGACCAGGTTGCGCTTGGCCTTGCCGGGCTTGAACAGGCCCCGCATGAACGTCGCGACCGCGCGGGCGCCCTCGAACGCCCGGGCGCGGGCCGGCACCTTGCCGCCGCCGTCGCCGATCGCGATGGCGTTCTCGGTGAGCAGCCGTACCAGCGGTTCGGTCCGGCCGCTGGTGGCCGCGGCGAGGAACTCGTCCACGATCCGCCGCGCGGCCGCCTCGTCGATCTCGGCGCGCGCCCGGCCGGCGGCGACATGCTTCCTGGCGCGGTGGTGGATCTGCTGGCTGGCGGACTCGGTGAGGTCGAGGATGCGGGCGATCTCCCGGTGCGGGTAGTCGAAGGCCTCGCGCAGCACGTACACCGCGCGCTCGTTCGGGGTGAGGCGCTCCAGCAGGGTGAGGACGGCGTACGACACCGACTCGCGCTGCTCCGCGGTGTCGGCGGGGCCCAGCATCGGGTCCCCGGCGAGCAGCGGCTCGGGCAGCCACGCCCCGACGTAGGTCTCGCGGCGGGCGCGCGCGGAGGTGAGCTGGTTGAGGCACAGGTTCGTGAGCACCTTGGTCAGCCAGGCCTCGGGGACCTCGATGCGCCCGGTGTCGGCACCCTGCCAGCGCAGGAACGTCTCCTGCACGGCGTCCTCCGCCTCGCTCGCCGAACCGAGCAGGCGGTAGGCGATGGCCTCCAGACGGTGTCTGGACGCCTCGAACCGGTCCACGTCGTCCACGGTCAGGGCCATGACCGGGATCCTAGCCCGCACCCGGTGAACTCGTCCTCGGGAAAAAGCCGGTGGCCCACCGGCCCGCGGTGGGCCACCGGTTCCCGCGGTGCTCGGTCAGCGGCCGGTGCGGCCGTCCGGCGCGGGCAGGTGGGTGCGGTCGGGACCCGCGCCGGGGCCGGCCGCCGGGCGCCCGGCGGGTGTCTCCCCGCCCGTGGTGCCGCCGTACAGGCTGAGCAGGCCGGGCGAGACGTCCGGCGCGGCTGCCGAGGTGAGCGTCGCGAGGTGGCGACGCGTACGAGAGTTCAACGAGCCCCCCAGGAGTGAGTGTCGTCCGCCGCGGGCGTCCGGGCCCGGCGTGCGGCCGTCTCGGGACGGATGGTGTCCGGCGCGCGCGGAGGACCGCGCGGCATGTCCGGCGATCGTGATCGCCCGTCGGCAGCAGGACGGTAGGTGAAGGGCGCGGGCGAGACCGGTGAGGCCGCCCGCACAACGGGTGAACGGCGTGCGGTACGACGCGGGGCACTCGGCAGCCCCCGGGGGGGGACTCGACGCCGAACGGGCGGGGTCGGTCGCGGGGGTGCCGAGGACCCCGTGCACGGCGGTCCGCGCGTCGGCGTGGTCGCCGCGGGACCGGCCGCCGCGGTACTCCACGTTCAGGTCGCCGCCGATCGGCACCGGGCCGTCGGCGCCATGTCGGCCTCCGGAGGCCTTGATCCGGCTTGTGGCGCCGTCGCGTTCACCCGCCGGCTGTGCGCACCGCTCATGCGTCGACCCGCAGCGGCCCCGGCACGTGCCGCAGGACCCGCAGCGGGGACAGGAAGGCGGGGAGGAAGCTCAGGGTCATGCCGGTCGCGGCGATCAGCAGGGTGGCCGGCGCCCCGAACGCCGTGCCCGCGGCACCGCCCAGCAGACCGCCGAGCGGGAGGCCGCCCCAGGAGACGAAACGGGCGGTGGCGTTCATCCGGCCGAGCAACCCGTCCGGGGTGAGGGCCTGTTGGAGGCTGGACTGGGCGACGACGCGTACCACGCCGCCGAAGGACAGCGCCGACAGACCGGCCGCCGCCGCGTAGAGGCCGGCCCCGGGGTGCGCGAGGGGCATCAGCGCGGTCAGCGGGCAGGTGGCCAGCGGTGCGAGCCAGATGACCGTTCCCCGCCCGATCCGCCGCGCGATCCAGGTCGCCGAGAGGGCGCCGAGGAGCGCGCCGCAGCCCATCCCGGAGAGGACCAGGCCGACGCCGGTCGCGTCGAGCCCCACCGTCCTCCGCAGGAACAGCAGAAGCATGGTCTGGTACATGGCCAGGGAGAGGTTGAAGAGCGCGTCGCCGAGGACGGTCGCGCGCAGGGCCGGGTGGGCGAGCACGAAGCGCAGGCCCTCCAGGACCTCACGGCGCAGCCGGCGGCGGGTGCCGGCTCCTGCCGGCTTCCGCTCGCGGCCGCGGATGGCGAGCGCCAGCAGCGCCGACAGGGCCATCCCGGCGGAGCTCGCCACGAGCGTCGTGGCCGGTCCGAAGCCGCCCACCAGGGGGCCCGCGAGCGCCGGGCCGCCGATGCCGGTCGCCGAACGGACGGCGGAGAGAGTGGAGTTGCCCTCCAGGAGCTTCGCGCGGCCGACCAGATGGGGCAGGTAACTGGCGTAGGAGACGTCGAAGAAGACGGTGAGCAGGCCGTGGACCAGGGCGACGCCGTACAGCCACTCGACGGTCAGCAGGCCCGACCACCGGGCCGCCGGGACCGAGAAGAGGACCAGGGCCCGCGCGAGGTCGGCGCCGATCAGTACCTCGCGTTTGCGCACGCGGTCCACCCACGCGCCCGCCGGGAGGCCGACGAGGAGCGAGCCGGCCGTGGTGGCCGCGGTCAGCAGGCCGACCTGGAACGCGTCGGCGTGCAGGGTGGCGAGGGCGACCAGGGGGAGCGCCAGGAAGACCACGCGGTCGCCGAGTTGGCCGAGGGCGGTGGCGGCGAAGAGGAGGCGGAAGTCACGGTCGCGCAGGAGGCCGGTCCGGTGACCGGCGTGGGGGGACAAGGGAGTTGGTCTCCGGTCATCTCCGGTCGATCCCGAACTCGTAGACGACTTCTCGTCGTACGTCCGGGATGACGATGTCGGCGGTCTCCACCGGGCGGCCGTCGCCGTCGTACAGCGTCCGCTCGATCAGGAGGACCAGGTCGCCGAGGCCGATGCCGAGCAGGTTGGCCTGCTCCCGGGTGGCGCGGGCCGGGCGGGGCAGCTCGGCCACCGTCTCGACGGTGATCCCGATGGACCGCATCCGCTCGACCACGCCCTTCCCGGCGAGCGGCCCCTTCTCGGGCAGCACGATCGGGGTGCCGCCGGTGATCGCCAACGGCTCCCAGGAATGGGAGAGCTGGACGGGCTGTCCGTCGGCGAGGAACTCGTAGTGCGTACTGACGCACGGCTCGCCGGGCGCGATGGCGAGCCGCTCGGCGATCGCCGCGGGCGCCGGGAAGCGCACCCGGGTGTGGGCGTCCCACGTGCCGGCCCGGCCGCGCTCCGCCAGGCCGGTGGCCGGGTGTCCGGGGCGCCCGTGACGGCGCGCCCGGATCATCGGCAGCCGCTCGCGCGGCGCCCGTACGTACGTCCCCGACCCCGCGCGCCCTTCGAGCAGGCCCTCGGCGATCAGCCGGTCCACGGCGCGCTGTACGACGTTGCGCCCGACGGCGTACTCGACGGCGAGCCGCGCCCGGGACGGCAGGCGCCCGCCGATCGCCCACTCCCCCGCGCGGATCCGCGCGCGCAGCGCGTCGGCCACGGCGAGGTAGGGCGCTTCTCGGGGCATGGGCGGCTCTCCGGTTCGCTGGGGTTCGGGCAGCGTCGGAAAGCTACTGCACGGGCGAAAAGCTGCTGGAGCAGCAATGCGCTCCGTGGCTGTGGCGGGGGGCGCGGGAGGCGGGGCGGCTTTCTTCCCGGCCGTCCGTCCGGCCGTCGTCCCCCGGTCACGGCCCGGGAGCTGCCCTCATCCGTGCTCGACAGGCTTCGACGTCCGGGGCCCGGGCTCCTGCGAGGGTTCGGCCGCCAGGAACTCGACCACCGCCAGCGCGAACAGCAGGCACAGGGCGATCCCGAGCACCACCCAGCCCGTGGGGTACGGCCACAGCAGGCAGACCAGCACCGCGACGCCGACCAGGACCCAGGTGAACCAGGCGCGGTACCGGCGCACGAACGGGCCGACGGGACCGGTGCGCAGGCCCGCGTGCTCGGCGGTGCCGCGGGCCGCGCCGATGCCGTCGGTCCACAGGCCCCGCACCACACCGGCCCGCGGCCCTGCGCCGGTGAGCCAGGCGCCGAGGGCGATGACGACGGCGAGCACGATCACCGTCCGGACGGCGGTCCCCAGGAAGCGGGTCAGGGTGTCGTAGACCGCGCCGGCCGCGTCCTGGGAGACGTCGGCGGGCAGCCGGTCGAGGTAGAACACGCGGAAGACGCGCAGCCCGATGCCGAGCACGGCGGTGGCGACGGCGGCGCCGAGACAGCCCGCGACGAGGGCGCGGCGGCGGCGCAGCGACAGCAGGACGCCGGCGGCGATCAGGAGGACGGCGAGCACGGGCAGCCAGTTGCCGGCGATGCGCAGCAGCCGCAGGTACGTCCGTACCTTGCCGACCTGCTGGGACTCCACGAGCGTGAACTGGGTGTGGACCGTGGGCAGACGGCTCGCGAAGGTCAGGCCCGCCTGGACCATCCGCTTCTTCACGTCCTCGATGAGCGGCGCGAGATCGAGGGTCACGGTGTCGCCCTTCAGCTGCACCGCGCCGCCGCCGGCGCCGGTCAGGGCCTTGTCCAGCGAGGCGTGGACCCTGCGGTTGGCGTCGGTCCAGACCGTGGCGAAGGTCTTCGACGCGACGGCCTTGCGGGCCTGGTCGTGCACGAACCCCCGCATCGCGTTCTCCAGTCCTCCTCCCAGCCCGCCCAACGCCTTCTCCAGCAGCGGCCGGTCCTTCGGCGCCACGTCCGCGAGCAGCGTGGGCAGATGGATCCGGTCCATCAACGCGTCGGTCACCCGGTTGGCCGCGGCGTCCTGCACGGCGGGTTCGGAGGCGAGCGGGGCGACGGTGGCGACGTAGCGGTCGGTGTCGCCCACCAGATCGGCGGCCCAGGTGGCGACGACGGCGAGCGGTGCGAGGAGACAGCCGAGGACGAGGAGGACGGCGGCAAGGGCGGAGGCGGGACGGCGCCGGGCCCGGGAGCCGGTGGCGCGACGCCCGTTCCGCTCCGCTTCGAGGGCGGCGAGACGGGCACGCAGATCGTCCAGTTCGGACCGGTCAGGGCGGTCCGGGCTCGCACCGTTCGTCACTGGCATCTCCTCGCCGTACAGACCACCAGCGCACCCTCCTGCGCCCGCGGGCGCGAGCAGGGCGGGGCCATTCGGGTCAGAGGGGTGTCGGGCGGGCGCGGCGCCCGGCGTAACCTGATATCGTCTACACCCCTGTAGACGTTTACCTTGGGGACGTCCCCGCTTCATCCGTACGTCCGATCGGTGCCCGCGCCCGTATACCGGAGGCCGCGGCACATGCAGCACGGCCCGGAGACCCACCTGATGACGACTTCCTCCCCGACCGCCCAGGCGCTCGACGGCGCGGCCATAGACGGCGGTCTGTACACCGACGTCACCGACTTCGCCCGGCACACGCACTGGATGAACGAGCCGGTGTCGGTGTTCAGCGCCCTCGGCATCGGCCTGTTCGCGGTGTATCTGCTGGTGGCCTGGTGGCGGGCCAGAGGCCAGGGCAGCACCGCGATGGCCGCGGTGCTCGCGACGCCGTTCGCGGTCGTCCTCGCCTACGTGGTCAACAGCGGGATCAAGACGTTCTTCGAGGAACCCCGCCCGTGCCGCGCGCTCCCCCACGACTTCCTGCTGGAGGCGTGCCCCGCGCCGGACGACTACGCGTTCCCCAGCAACCACACCACCGTCGCCTTCGCCTTCGCGGTGGCGCTCCTGCTGATCAGCCGCCGACTCGGCGCCCTCGCCCTGGTCACCGCGATCGCAATGGGCGCCTCCCGGGTGTACGTCGGCGCGCACTACCCCCACGACGTCGCCGTGGGCGCCCTGGTCGGCAGCGTCGTCTCCCTCGTCGTGGTGCTCGTGCTCCGCCGCACCGCGCCGCCACTGGTCGAGCGCCTTCGCGCGGGTGCCCTGCGCCCGCTGCTGACGTCGCAGCCCTCCTGACGTACGACGCGGGCGGCTACGGTCGCCCCGCATGGGCACCACGGGCACCGGGATCACGGCGGACCTGGTCCGCGACCTCCCGCGCGCCCAGCACCCGGACCTCGCCGAGCGGCCCGCCGCAAGACCCCGGCGGCTCGCCGCAAGACCCCGGCACGCCCCGGGGCTCTACCCCTCGAACCGGTAGACCGTCGACCCGCGCCGCCGGAACCCGGCACGCTCGTAGAGCCGGTTCGCGGCGGTGCGGTCCGGGCGGGAGGTGAGGTCGATCGTGCGGGCACCCGCCTCCCGGGCGATGCGCAGGGCCTCCTCGGTGAGCAGGGCGGCGACGCCGTGGCCGCGCGCGGCGGCGTCGACCACCACGTCCTCGATCCGGGCGCGCAGACCGGAGGGGAGGGGCAGCAGGACGAGGACGAGGGTGCCGACGATCGCGTCGGGGGTGCGGGCGACGAGCAGGGTGTTGGCGTCGCAGGCCACGAGGCGTTCGACCGCGGCGCGGTCCAGCGGCGCGGCGGTGGAGGACAGCTGCGGGAGCAGCCGGCCGAAGGCGTCGACGAGCTCCTGGCCCGCCTCCCGGACGACCTCTGCACGGATATCCATGCGGGGAGGATAGCGATCACCGCGGGGGGCCGCGTTCCGGGTTTTCGGATACCCCACCCGGGTACTCTCGGTCAGGTGGTCGAGCGGTCGGGTGCCGGGACCACCTCTCGGCGAAGGGAGTGCGCTCATGCATGCGATCGGGCACGCGTTGTTCATCGCCGGCTCGATGACCTGGGAGATCACCTGGGCGCTGATCCTCGGCTTCGCCCTCTCGGCCGTCGTCCAGGCGGTGGTGCGCCGCCAGACGGTCGTACGGCTGCTCGGCGACGACCGCCCGCGCACCCTCGCCCTGTCCGCGGGCCTCGGCGCGGCCTCGTCGTCCTGCTCCTACGCCGCCGTCGCCCTCGCCCGCTCCCTGTTCCGCAAGGGCGCCGACTTCACCGCGGCGATGGCCTTCGAGATCGCCTCGACCAACCTCGTCATCGAACTCGGCGTGATCCTGGCCCTGCTGATGGGCTGGCAGTTCACCGCGGCGGAGTTCGTCGGCGGCCCGATCATGATCGTCGTCCTCGCGGCGCTGTTCCGCGTCCTCCTGCGCGAACGCCTGCTGCGTCAGGCGCGCGAGCAGGCCGAACGCGGGGTCGCCGGGTCGATGGAGGGGCACGCGGCGATGGACATGTCGGTCCAGGGCGAGGGCGGCTTCCTGCGCCGGCTCCTCTCCCGCGACGGTCTCACGTCCGTGTCGCACATCTTCGTGATGGAGTGGGCCGCGATCCTGCGCGACCTGGTGGCCGGGCTGCTGATCGCCGGGGCCATCGCCGCCTGGGTCCCGGGCGACTTCTGGCACACCTTCTTCCTCGCCGGCCACCCCCTCGCCGCCAAGCTGGTCGGCCCGCTGATCGGCCCCCTCGTGGCCATCGCCACCTTCGTCTGCTCCATCGGCAACGTCCCCCTGGCCGTCGTCCTGTGGAAGGGCGGCATCAGCTTCGGCGGCGTCATCGCCTTCATCTACGCCGACCTGCTGATCCTGCCGATCCTCAACATCTACCGGAAGTACTACGGCCCCCGCATGGCCGCCTTCCTCCTCGGCACCTTCTTCGCCGCCATCGCCGTGGCCGGCTACCTCGTGGAGTTCCTCTTCGGCGGCCTCGGCCTCGTCCCCGACCAGGCCGTCGCCAGGCTCCCCGAGGAGGGCGTCCGCTGGAACTACACGACCTGGCTCGACATCGCCTTCCTGCTCCTCGCCGCCGCCCTGGTCGTCCGCTTCCTGCGCACGGGCGGCCCGGCGATGCTGCGGATGATGGGCGGTTCCCCGGAGGACGCCGCGGGCCACGAACACGGGGAGCACGCCGGGCACGCGCACGGACACGACGGGCAGGGCTGAGGCGCGGTCCTCACGGGGCGGTGCCGCCGGTGGTGGCGCGGGTGATGGCGGACTCCACGGCCGCCACGCGGTCGGCGAGGAGGGTGAGGGCGGCGACGGCGCGGGTGAGGGGGTCGTCGGCGGGGGTGCCGAGGGCGAGGGTGCGGGTGTGGGCCGACTTGATCTCGGCCCAGCGGGCGGCCTCGGCGGGGGTCGACGTGCCCCGCAGCTCCGCGAGCTTGAGCAGGTTGGCCTCCGCGCCCGTGGTCAGGGTCTGGGCCTCGGCCGTGTAGTGGTCGTGGAGGACCGCCTCGCGTTCGGCGGTGTTCATGACCGGGCGCAGCCGTCCGGCGATCTTGTTCATGTCGCGGTAGGAGCCCTGGAGACGGAACGGCGGCTCGGTGCGGGCGTCGGCCGACTGGGCGGCGGAGGCGATGTAGGCCGCGTTGACCGTCAGGATGGTGTCACGGACGGCGAGGACATGGCGCAACAGCGCGAGCACGGCGTCGAGTTCGGCGGGCGGCAGCGCGGCGGACAGCCGGTCGGCGCGGGCCGTCGGATCGCCCGCGGCCAGCCGGACCAGCAGTTCCAGGTCCGCGTGCTCGCGGGCGGCCAGGGGGGCGAGGACCGGGTTGGCGGTGAGGGCGTTCTCCACGAAGCTCAGCGCGAAGACGTCCTCCTTGCCGGTCAGGACGTCGCCCAGGTTCCACACGTCGGCGCGGTTCGCCAGCATGTCGGGGACGCGGAAGCGCTCGCCCGACTCCGTGTACGGGTTGCCCGCCATGCACACCGCGAACCGCTTGCCCCGCAGGTCGTAGGTGCGCGGCTCGCCGTCCCACACGCCGTCCACGCGCCTCGTCGCGTCGCACAGCGGGATGAACTTCTGGAGGAGTTCGGGCGAGGTGTGCTGGATGTCGTCCAGGTAGAGCAGGGTGTTGTTGCCGGCCGCCAGCGCGAAGTTGATCTTCTCGATCTCGCGGCGCGCGGTGGCGTTCGGGGCGTCGGCCGGGTCCAGCGAGGTGACGGTGTGGCCGAGCGCCGGGCCGCTGATCTTGACCAGCATCAGGCCGAGCCGGTCGGCGACGTACTCCATGAGCGTCGTCTTGCCGTATCCGGGCGGGGAGACCAGCAGGAGCAGGCCGCCGGTGTCGGTGCGCTTGGCGGCTCCCGTGGTGCCGAGCTGGCGGGCGAGGCTGTCGCCGATCAGCGGGAGGTAGACCTCGTCCACGAGCCGGCCGCGGACGAACGCCGGCATCACGCGGGGGCGGTGGTCGTCCAGGCGCAGCCGCTCGCGCTCGGTGGCCAAGAGAGCGGTGCGGCGGCGCTGGTAGGCGCGGAAGCCGGGCACCTCGTGCGCGGTGTGCCGGGCGGTACGGGCCAGGAACTCGTCCAGGCGCAGCGTGAGGCGGCCGCCGAAGACCCGGGGGTGCGCGCCGAGGAGACCCTCGACGGTCACGGTGAGCCGGGCGTCGCCGTCGTAGCGGGGCAGCTCGGGGCACAGCTCGGCGGCCACCGCCTCCGCCAGCTCGCCGGCGGCGGCGTCGCTGCCGCTCGCGGTGGCGTAGGCGGTGAGCCAGGCCTCGACCACCTGGCGGCGGGCACGGAGTCCGGTCAGCCCTTCCAGGTCGCGGCCGTAGTGCGAACCCGCCAGCGCCTGACGGAACTTGTCCAGCAGGGCGCGGGCCGCTGCGCCGAGGACGAAACCCTCGGGGCCGCCGCCGGTCAGCTCGTCGAAGAGGTAGGCGGCGGCCGCGGTGCTCCCACGGTCCGCGCCGCCCGGGACGGAGGGCTCGGCACCGGGCACGGCCCACGGGCCGGTGTCGCGGGTGTCCGACGGGCCGGCGCCGTGGCTGTCCGGCAGACCGGCGTCGTGGGTGCCCGAGGGCTCCGTGCCGCCCCCGCCCGCCTCCCACGCGCCGATCGCCCCCGCCAGCTCCGCCACCAGGTCCGCCACCGCCGCCGTGGGCCCGAAGGCGTCCCGGGCGCGGGCCAGGGACACGGCGCGGCGGGTCCAGGCGGTCCGGGCGGCCTCGGTCGTGCCGTGGGTCCAGAACAGCTGCGCGGTGGCGCGGGCCGCGGGCTCGTGGCGCAGGGGGCCCGCGGCGTCGTACAGGGGGAGGAGCGCGGTGAGGATCAGCGTCGCGTCGTGGTCGTGGACCCCGCGCTCGTACCCCTCGTCGTACGACTCCTGCGCCACCCGGCGGACCAGGCCGGGCAGGTCGTCCGTGGCGGCGAGGGCGGCCGGGCCGTGCTCGGCGAGGAGGCGGGCGGCGAGGTACTCGGCGCGGTAGAGGGCGGGGGACTCGGACGGCAGGTGCCGGTCCCAGTAGGGGCGGGTGGCGGCGAAGCCGGGGTCGGTGACCGGGGCGCGGTAGTCGGTGCCGGTGACCGCGAGGGCCAGGCCGTCCCCGTGCGGGACGAGGACGAGGTCGAGCGGCTGGGTGTTGACGGCGAAGCGGTGCCCGCCGAGCAGCAGGGTGCGGCCGTCGTCGGCGTACAGGTCGCCCCGGTCGCGCAGGGCGCGCGCGGCCTCCTGGCGGGCGGCCTTGAGGCGGCCGTCCAGTTCCTCGGCGCGCACGCTGTCACCGAGGGCGCGCAGTTCACCGGCGGTGCGGACGATCTTGGCGACCAGCGGGTCGGAGGCGAAGTACGCGGTGACCGCGTCGGTGTCGGGCAGAGTCGCCGCGCGCCGGGCCACCGTCTCCAGCATCCGGCCCGCCGAGACGGCGAGTTGCTCGGCACGGCGGGCACGGGCGTCGGCGAGGGACTGCTTGCGGGCGGCGAACGCCTCGTAGATCTCGGAGCGTCTGCCGGCGAGTTCGGCCAGGAAGTCGTCGAACTCCGCGAACCGGCCGTCCAGGTCCTCCAACCGGGCGAGGACCGACGCGAGTTGGTCGTCGCAGGCCTCGGGGGTGGTGGCGACGGCGAGCGCGGCGGTGACGGCCTGGGCGAGCAGGGCGGTCTCGGCGGCGAACTCGGCGCGGCCCTCCTGGTCCTGGAGGGAGCGGCGGCGGGCGTCCAGGGTGGCGCGGGCCCGGTTGACGCCGCCGAGGACGTCGGCGATCCGCTCCAGTACGGCCGTGCGCACGGTGGCGTCGGCGATGTCGAGGCCGGTGACCACCTCGGTGACCGTGCGCAGCCCGTCGGCCAGGTCGTCCAGGCGCTCTGCCACGGGCACGGCGTCGGCGACCGTGCCGATCGTGTCCGCCTCGGCCACCAGCCGTTCCACGTCGGCGCGCTGGGCGGTGAAGGCGTCCTCGCGGGACAGGAAGGTCACCGCGCGCCTGCCGAACGCGGCCAGGTCGGACTCCGCCTCGGCGGCCAGCGCGGCCACCCGGTCCGTGTCGACGTACCGCAGCTCGCGCAGGGTGAGCAGGTGGCCGTGCGCGTGCCGGAGTTCGGTCAGTCCGCGCACCCAGGCGGCGGCCTCGCGCGGGGCCTCGCCGCGCAGCCGGCGCACCACGGCCGCGATCCGCTCCGCGGCCTCCTCCAGCGCGTCGGCGGCCTGCCGGGTCAGCTCCCGTACGGTCTCGAACTCGGCCAGCACCTGCTCGGCGGTCTCGCGTACGGCCACCAACGGTGCCCGGATGTCGCCGAGTCCGGGATCGGCCAGCCAGTGGTGGGTGTCGGCCGCGCGGACGCACGCGGCGGTCAGCGCGCGGTATCCCTCGCCGGTCGTGATGCCGTCGGCCACCAGCCGGGCCACGGAGAGACAGTCGGCGAGGCCGCGCACGAGGTCCGCGTTGCCGACGCGCGCGAGCGGGCCGGTGCCGGTGCGCAGCGCGGCGGCGTGGGTGTCGGAGACGTACGGCGAGGTCCACCACTGCAGGGGATGGGTGTGCGCGGGCTCGTCGCCCCCGGCGCGCAGCACGGCCAGCGCGCCGTCCTCGAACAGCGCCCAGCCCTGGCAGGGCAGCGGGGTCGCGACCTCCTTGCGCAGGGTGTTGTACGACAGCAGGAGCGTGCCGCCGCCGGACCGGTCCCGGAACGCGTACAGCACGTCCTCGCCGTTGGGCGCGCGGACCTCCTGCTCGAACTCCAGCCCCGTCACGTCGAGTTCGTACGTCTTGTGCTGCCCGCTCGCCAGGCAGTAGCCGCCGGGGAAGACGACGCCCTGCTCCTCCGGCAGCCGGCGGCACGCCTGGCCGAGGCCGTCGAGGCGGACGACCGCGCGGGTCAGGGCGTTGAAGACGAGGTAGCGGTCGGTGTCCTCCTTGTACGGCCGCACGCGCAGCAGCGTCAGCGGGCCGACCCGCGCGTGCGCCACGGCGGCGTCGGCGAGGGACTGGAGGGGTTCGGCGACCGGCTCGGCGTACAGTTCCTCGCCGTCCTCGGTGCGGACGGTGAGGGTGCCGCCGAGGGCCGCGACGCCGAGCCCGCCGGGTACGGCGACGTACGGCTCCCTGCCCAGCACGTGGTCGGCGCGGCCGGTGTCGGTCCAGGTGACGTCCTGGGCCGGCGGCACGACGTCGTCGCGGTCGCCGCGCGCGTCCAGGAACTCGGCGCGGCCGTCCTCGGTCAGGTTCCAGCGCAGGGCGCGGATGTCGTCGGCCTTCTCGCCGGTGCGGAACACGGCGAGGAGCCGGCCCTCGGTCCGGCGCAGGCGCAGGAGGTGGGCGTCGCGGTAGTAGCGGTGCAGGGCGGTGAACTCGCGCACGAACGCCGGGTCGTCGAGCAGGCCGGTGTTCCCCGGGAGGCGGTTGCCCTCCCGGTCGTGGAGGGCGAGTACGTCCGCGACCTCCGCGTTCTCGCCGCCGCGTCCCGTGCTGCCGAACAGGAGGGTGTCGCCCACCGCGACGATGTCCTGCCGGACGCAGGCGTGGGGGGTCTTCAGGTGGGTGGTGGCGGCGAGGTCGAGCCGGGTCGAGCCGAACTCCTCCGCGCGGCAAGTGTTGAGGGTCTCGGCCCGCCGTGCCAGCTCGGCCGCGTGGCCGGCCAGCCGGTCGCGCAGGACGTCGTAGGTGCCGGCGTCGACGGATGCCTCCGGCTCGGGGGCGGTGGACATGCGGGTCCCTTTCGTGTGCGGGCTGCTCGCCGTAGGGGTGCGGATCGATGGCCGGGTGCGGATGCGTCGTGGTCGGTCGCGCGGTTCCCCGTGCCCCGGGGGAACCGCCGCCCCGTCGGCCGGCGGGGCGCGGGTGGGCGCGAGACCCACCCCCGCCCCGGCCCGGCCGGCCTCAGCTCCGGTCAGCCCCGTTCAGCGCGCCCACCGGAACCTCCGCCAACCCCAGCTCCCCCGCCTTCTCCAGCAGCTGGCGGAACTGGCCCGCGTCCGCGCCGCCCCCGTTCATGAGCTTCATCAGCAGGGCGGAGACCGTCAGGTTCTGGACATCCGCCGTGCCCACGGAACCGAGCACCCGGCTCAGGTCCTCCGTGAAGCTCCCCGACCCGTCCAGCCACGGCTTCGCCAGGGCCTGCGCCGTACGGGAGTTGGCCACGAAACCGTCGATGCCCTTGCCGAGGGAGACCGCCGAGACCAGCCGGTCGAAGAAGACGGACTCCCCGCCGACGATGTCGATGTCGGCGTTCTCCAGCCCCGTCGCGAGGACCGTCGCCTGCGCCTCGGCCACCTGCCGCTGCGTCTCCAGCCCGGCCAGCCGGATCTCCTTCTCGGCCTGGAGCCGCAGCCGGTACTCCTCGTGCCCGCGCGAGGCCTCGTCCAGCGCGGCCATCGCGGCGGCCTTCTCGGTGAGACCCGCGGCCTCGGCCTTCAGCTTCTCGCCGATGCCGGTGGCCTCCGCGAGCGCCGCGGCCTTCGTGCCCTCGGCCTCCGCGAGCGCCTTCGCCCGAGCGCCCTCCGCCTCGGCCCGCAGCCGCGCCTCCGTCGCCGCGGCCGCCGCCTGGGCGCCCTCGGCTTCCGCGAGACCCCTGGCCCGCGCGCCCTCGGCCTCCGCGAGACCCCTCGCCCGAGCGCCCTCGGCCTCCGCGAGACCCCTCGCCCGCGCGCCCTCGGCCTCCGCGAGCGCCTTGGCCTGGGTGCCCTCGGCCTCCGCCCGCAGCCGCGCCTCCGTCGCCTCCGCCTCCGCGCGCCCGGCCTTGACGGTGACCTCGGCCTCCTTGTCGCGGACCTGCACCGCGGCGAGCCCCTCGGCCGCGGACTCGGCCTGGACACCCTCCGCGAGCCGGAGCTTGGCCCGCGCGTCGAGGTCGGCGGTCTTCAACCGGGCCTCGGCGAGGGTGAGTTCCTCGGCGGCCCGGTGCGTCGCGGCCTGCTCGGCGGCCTCCGCGGCCTTGATGTCCTTGACCAGCTTCTCCTGCGCCTCCGCCTCGGCGGCGATGACGAGGGCCTGCCGCTCGCGCTCGGCCTCCTCGACCACGCGCAGCTTCTTGATGGACTCCTCCTGCTCGGCGACCGTACGGTCCACCGCGACGCGCTCCCGGATGACCTCGGCGATCTCCCGCTTCTCCGCCTCGACCTCCTTCTCCGCGGAGATCCGGGTCAGCTGGGTCTCCCGCTCCCGGGCGATGACCTCCAGCAGGCGGTCCTTCTCGATCCGCTCGTTCTCGACGGCGATGACCCGCTCGCGGTTCTTCGCGGCGACCGCGATCTCCCGCGCCTGGTTCTCCCGCTGCACGCCCAACTGCTCCTCGGTGCGCAGGAAGGCGGTCTGCGCGCGCAGCCGCTCCTCCTCCATCACCCGGGCGGTCTCCGCCTCCTCGCGGGCGCGGGACGTCTCGATCTCCCGCCGCTGCTTGATCTCGGCGTCCGCCTGCCGGCGCTCCAGCTCCAGGATGGCCTCGCGGGCGTCGACGTCCTGCCGGGTGATCTCCTTCTGCTCCGTGCGCTTGGCCTCGTTGGTGCGCACGTGCTCCACCGCGGTCAGCTCGGTGATCTTGCGGATGCCCTGGGCGTCGAGGACGTTGGCCGGGTCCAGCTGGGTCAGCGGCGTCTGCTCCAGGTAGTCGATCGCCGCGTCCTCAAGGTGGTAGCCGTTGAGGTCGACGCCGATCAACTCGATGATGTGGTAACGCAGTTCCTCGCGCTTGGTGTACAGGTCGGTGAAGTCCATCTGCTTGCCGACGGTCTTCAGCGCCTCGGAGAACTTGGCGTGGAACAGCTCCTGGAGCGTGTCCTGGTGGCTGGCGCGCTCGGTGCCCACGGACTGGGCGACCTTGATGACGTCCTGGACGGTCTTGTTGACCTTGACGAAGAACAGGATCCGGATGTCGGCACGGATGTTGTCCCGGCAGATCAGCCCGTCCCGGCCGGAGCGGCTGATCTCGATGGTCTTCACCGAGATGTCCATGACCTCGGCCTTGTGCAGGATCGGCAGCACGACCTGTCCGGTGAAGGACACGTCCACGCGGCGCGTCTTGGAGACGATCAGCGCCTGGCTCTGGTCGACCTTGCGGTACAGCCGGGAGAATCCGAGCAGCAACAGCACGGCGAGGATCACACAGGCGGCGGCGAGCACGCCGAGGGCTTCCATGGCATACGTCCTTGCGTCAGACGGTGGGTCGGAGCTCCCCCGAGGCCCCGGTGCCGGGCATCCCCCCGCGATGCCCGGCACCGGAGCCCTCCGTAGTGCTCCCCGCAGAGGATGGTGCGGCCGGCGCGACCGTTTCCGCATTGCCGGTTTCCGGCAGTGTTCACTACTGTCTGCATGCCGGAAATGCGCCAGGAAAGCGTCACCGGAGCGTCAAGATCACGGGGGAGACGGGGCAGGGTGGCCGAGCACGAGATATCGGAGCGCTATCTGGACGGGTTCGCCCATGTGCTGACCGAGGTCGCGACCACCGGCCGCCGGCTGACCCGGGAGGAGCTGAAGTCCCGCCGGGCGCTGGGGGAACAGGCCGCCGAGGCCGGTCTCGGGCTGCGCGCGCTGGTCGTCGCGCACCTGGCCGCCGCCCGCGCCGCCTGGCCGGTCGGACCGGGTTCGACCGAAAGCACCCTGGCCGCGCTGGCCGCCGTGGAACAGGCCGTCGACGTGTTCGCGGAGGGCTACGAGCGCGCCCAGCGGCTGACCGTGCGCCGGGAGGAGGCGGCGCGGCGGGAGTTCATCGACGATCTGCTCTACGGCCGCAGCGACCTGGGCCGACTGGCCGAGCGCGCCGAGCGGTTCGGGCTGCGGCTCTCGCGCGCGCACGCGGTCGCGGTCGCCGAGGGGCCGCGGTCCTACGCCGAGGGCGGTGCCGTGGCCCGGCGGGTGGAGGCCGAGGTGCTCGCCCGTTTCGACTCCCACAGCATCCTGCTCACCACCAAGAACGGCCGGCTGCTGTGCATCGCGCCCGGCGACACCGACGAGGTCCTCGCCTACTTCGCCCGGCAGGCGTACACCGCCACCGAGGGCTGCCGGGTGGCCATCGGGCGCCCGCAGTCCGGTCCCGGCGGCGTCGTGCAGTCGTACGAGGAGGCCCTCGCCACCCTGGAGATGGCCGAGCGGCTCGATCTGCCCGGGACGGTGCTGTGCGCCGCCGACCTGCTGGTCTACCCGGTGCTCGCGCGCGACCGGCAGGCGCTGGCCGACCTGGTGCTGCACACTCTGGGTCCGCTGAGCGCGGCCCGGGGCGGCCCGGGGCCCCTGCTGGACACCCTGGTCGCCTACTTCGACTCGGGCTGCGTGGCCGCCGAGGCCGCCCGCCGGCTCTCCCTCAGCGTGCGCGCGCTCACCTACCGCCTGGAGCGCATCCACCACCTCACCGCCGCCGACCCGGCCGACCCGGCCCACCGCTACAAGCTCCAGACCGCGGTCATCGGGGCCCGGCTCCTGGGCTGGCCCGGCCAGGCGCTCTGAGTCCGCCTCAGCCGCTCCGAGTCCGCCTCACCCCACGGCCGGGAGCCCTCCGACGGCCCCGGCCGGGCTACCGCGGCGGCTCCGGGCGCGCCCGGCCCGGTTCCGGCAGCTGGTTCCGGGCGGCGCGGGCCACGAGGACGTCGCCGATGAAGAGGTCGTACACCAGGACCCCGATGACGCCGCCGACCAGCGGTCCCACGATGGGGATCCACCAGTAGCCGCTGAACGCCCCGGCCACGCTGCCCGGGAAGGCCAGACTCCCCCAGCCCTCCGCGTAGGTGAGCAGGCGGGGGCCGAAGTCGCGGGCCGGGTTGATGGCGTAGCCCGCGTTGGCGCCGAAGGACATGCCGATGGCGGCCACGATGAAGCCGATGACCAGCGGCGCGAGGTTGGACTGCACGGCCTGGTTGCGCAGGTCGATGACGGCCACGATGAACATCACCAGGAACGCCGTGCCCACGATCTGGTCGATCAGGGGGCCCCAGACCCCGCCGTGGAAGTACGGGGCCGGGAAGGTCGCGAAGATGGAGAGCGTGGCGTTCGTGTGCCCGTTCACCTTGGGGCCGGGGGCGGCGGCGTCGTACGCGCCGATCGCCTGGTGGTAGACCAGGTACACCAGCGCGGCGCCGACGAAGGCGCCGACCAGCTGCGCGAACCAGTACGGCAGCACCTTGACCCAGGGGAAGCCGCGGCGCACCGCCATCGCGAGGGTCACCGCGGGGTTGATGTGGGCGCCGCTGACGCCGCCGGCCACGTACACGCCGAAGACGACGGCCATCGCCCAGCCCCATGTGATCAGCAGCCAGTCGCCCGCGGCGAGGAAGATAGTGGTGGGGGTCGCGGCGCGGCCCGAGCCGGGCAGCGCGGCGACGGCCATCGCGACCACGCCGCAGCCGAAGCAGACGAGGACGAACGTCCCGAGGAACTCCGCCAGGCACTCGCCGAGCAGGCCACCCCTGGCCCGCAGCTTGGAGGGTTTGATCAGCGACGGAATTTCGACAGCCATGAAAGGCCCCCTTGGAGAGGAGCAAAACGGCCAACGTCCCCATATTGGCCTACAAATGCTCTTCATGCAGGGTAAGTCGAAGGGCCGTCACCCCTTCGCGTGAGCCGGGCCCGTCATCAGCTGTCGAGATCATCCGCGAAGTGCCGGAACCCGTGCCGCTCCCGGTGCATGCCCCAGAGCATCTCGGCGAGCACGGCGGGGTCCTTGCGGGCGTGTCCGGGCGTGATGGCGCCGGGGACGACGAGTTGCGCGACGTGGATGCCCTCGGCGGCGAGCCGTTCGTGCAGCAGATGCCCGTACGCGCTCTGCGCGGCGAACGCCACGGACGTACCGGCGCGCTCGACATGCGGCACGACGGCGGTACCCCCGTTCACGAACAGTATGGTTCCGCGCCCCAGCCGCCGCATCCCGGGCAGCACCTGCTGTACGGCGGCCACGGGGCCGTACACCGAGAACTCGATGGGGCCGGTCAGCTGCCGGTGCCCGGTCTCCAGGACGGGCCGCATGAAGTCGCGGTGCGGCACCGGACTGTACTGGAGCACCTCGACGGTGCCCAGTTCCCGCGCGGCGTCGGCGAGCGCCCCGGTCAGCCGCTCCGGTTCGCGCACGTCGGCGGGGAAGGCGCGCGCACGCACGCCGCCCTCGGCCAGCTCCCGGACCAGCCCGTCCAGCCGGTCGCGGTCGCGGGCGACGAGGGCGATGTCGTACCCCTCGCGCCCGAACCGCCGGGCGACGGCGGCGCCGAGGCCCGGCCCGGCGCCCACGATGGCGACAACGCTCACGCCCACCATCCGTACCGCATGGCGGCACTCCTCGCATTCCGGCCGGTCGGGGCACCCGCCGGCCCGTCCGCCGGACCCTCCGTCAGGCCATCCAGAAGAAGACGGCCGTCATGCGCTTCTCCTCCAGCGTGCTGCCGGTGTAACCGGTCGCGCTGTGCACGAGGTTGGCGTTGTAGAGCAGGAGGCGGTTGTACTTGTGCGGGACGCGGACGTCCTCCTCGAAGGCGTCCGGGGCGACGAAGCGGGTACCCAGGGCCTCGACCAGGTTGTTGTGCGGGGCCTGCACGACGTTGCCGCCGAGCCGGCCGCCGGGCAGGTGCTGACGGTAGAAGCTGGTGCCGCAGTCCTTGGGCACGCCCGGGTTGAGGTAGAGCACGGCCGCGTACCGGCACAGCGCGCGGGAGTCGGTGTGCGGGCGGGGCTCGCTCTCGCCGGCTCCGACGACCTGGACGCAGTTGTGGTTGAGCGTGCCGCCGCCGGGCGCCTTCTGCACCCACAGCTCCTTGGCGCCGGTCGCCTTCTTCACCAGCTTCTCGACGACGGCGAGTTCGGCCGGCTCCAGGCCCGGCATGGCGCGCAGGCCCGGCCAGGTCTCGGAGGTGTACGGGTGGCCCTCGACCCAGTCGTCCTTGGCCAGGCAGCGCGCGCGCACGCCGTCCACGTCGGGCAGCACGTCGTCCAGGACCCAGTAGTCACGGCCCTTGGTGGGCTTGCGGTAGGGCAGCACGGGCAGCGCGCCCGCGGCGCGGGCCACGGGCGTCCTGGGTGGTGGCGGTGGGGGCATGCGGCGAATCTAGGCGCGCGTTCCCCCCGCCTCTCCCGGACACCGGTCAACGTTTCCTCAACCATGTGTCATGTACACCAAGCCGTGGCAATGGAACCGGCCCCGGGGGGCCGGTTCCCTCACGGATTCCCCAAAAACGCTGGTCAGCCGAGCCAGACCGTGGTGTCCGGCGGCAGCCCGCCGTCCCCCGGCAACGGCCCGCTGCTCAACAGCACCTCCCCCGCCGGCATCGCCACCGCCTCCGCGCCCAGGTTGACGACGCACCGCCACTCCTCGGAGCGGCGGAAGTCCAACACGTCCTCGGGTGAGTCGGGCGCCCACGCCAGCGTCTCCCCGTCGAGCAGTTTGCGGCGCAGCCGCAGCGCGGTGCGGTACAGCTCCAGCGTCGAGCCCTCGACGCCGCGCTGTGCCTCGACGGCGTACGCCGCGAAGACCGGCGGCTGCGGCAACCAGGCGCCGCCGGGCCCGAAGCCGTACGACGCCCCGTCCACCGTCCACGGCAGCGGCACCCGGCATCCGTCGCGGCCCTTGCGGACGTGCCCGGTCTGCTCCCAGATCGGGTCCTGGAGCACCTCGGCGGGCAGGTCGGCGACCTCGGGCAGCCCGAGCTCCTCCCCCTGGTAGAGGTACGACGCCCCGGGCAGCGCCAGCATCAGCAGCGTGGCGGCGCGCCCCCGGCGCAGACCCGCCGCCGCGTCGATCGCGGGCGCGCGACCGTCGGACAACAGCCAGGCGGCGGGGTCGGTGCCGGGCGGGAGCATCAGCCGGGAGTGGTGCCGTACGACGTCGTGGTTGGACAGCACCCAGGTGGCGGAGGCACCGGCGGCCCGCGCGGTGGCCAGCTCCTCGGTGATGACCCGGCGCAGCTCCGCGGCGTCCCAACGCGCCTCCAGATACTCGAAGTTGAACGCCTGGCCGAGTTCGTCGGGGCGGGCGTACAGGGCACGGCGGGCGCCCGGCACCCAGGCCTCGGCGACGGCGCTGCGCGGCGGCCGGTAGGCGTCGAAGACCTTGCGCCAGTCGCGGTAGATCTCGTGCACCTCGTCGCGGTCCCAGTGGGGATGGTCGCCGGAGGGAAAGCAGAGCAGAGCCGTCTCCGCGGCGGCACCGATGTCCCCGACGTCCCGCAGCGGCTCGGTCAGTTCCTTGGCCAGGCCGTGCGCCACGTCCACGCGGAAGCCGTCCACGCCCCGGTCGGACCAGAACCGCAGGGTGGTGCGGAAGTCGGCGCGGACCTCCTCGTTGTCCCAGTTGAGGTCGGGCTGTTCGGCGGCGAACAGATGCAGGTACCACTCGCCGTCGGGCACCCGGCCCCAGGCGCTGCCGCCGAAGACGGACTGCCAGTCGGAGGGCGGGAGTTCGCCGCGCGCGCCGCGTCCGGGCCGGAAGACGTAGCGCTCGCGGGCCGCGGACCCGGGGCCCGCCCGCAGCGCCTCCTGGAACCAGGGGTGCTGATGGGAGGTGTGGTTGGGCACCAGGTCCACCACGACCTTCAGGGCCAGTCGGTGGGCCTCGGCGACCAGCGCGTCGAAGTCGTCCAGGCTGCCCAGGCGCGGATCGACGTCCCGGTGGTCGGCGACGTCGTAGCCGCCGTCGGCGAGTTCGGAGGGGTAGAAGGGGCTCAGCCACAGCGCGTCCACGCCGAGCGTGGCGAGATGGTCCAGGCGCCGGGTGATGCCCCTGAGGTCCCCGAGCCCGTCCCCGTCGGCGTCGGCGAAGCTGCGCGGATACACCTGGTAGATGACGGCCTGCCGCCACCAGTCGGGGTTCCTGGAGGAGAGGTCTGCCATACGGGCTCCCTTCGGGAAGACGGATGCCGCCCGCGCGAGACACGGACAAGACGTAGAGAATCTGTCCACATTGCCCGGAAAGGGAACCTTGGAAACCGGGCCGGCGTCAGAGCCGCCCGACCGTCTCCACGTACAGCCGCGCGTACCGCTCCGCGTCGACCTCCAACGCCACGTCGACCAGGGGGCGTTCGCGCTCGCCGTGGTGGATCTCCGCCTCACCCGGCCGGGTCCGCCGGTCGACGACCGTCTGCCCGCGCGCCGGTCCGGGCGCGAGGCAGACCTCGACGGGCAGCGGCCGCGTGGTCAGCCCCTCGGGATCGGCGACCGCGCACACCGCCCCCGCGTCCCCGAGCCCGCCCGCCTCCTCGGCCCCGGGCGGCTGCCCCTGGGCGGCCGGCCGGTACGCGAGCAGCTCACCGGCCAGCCGCGCCCCGGGATCACCGCTCGCCCTGAGCCTGCGCACCTCCCCCGCGTCCACGACCACCTGCCGGAAGACGTCCAGTCCGTACATCGTGATCGGCACCCCGGCGGTGAGCAGGACGGCCGCCGCCTCCGGGTCGTGCCAGACGTTGAACTCGGCGACGGGCGTGGCGTTCCCGACCTCGACCGCGCCGCCCATGAAGACGATCCGCTCGATGTTGCGGGTCACCTCGGGGTGGGTGCGCAGCAGCAGCGCGATGTTGGTCAGCGGCGCGGTGGGGACCAGGG
This sequence comes from Streptomyces sp. NPDC001056, assembly GCF_053598955.1. Classification (NCBI taxonomy): domain Bacteria; kingdom Bacillati; phylum Actinomycetota; class Actinomycetes; order Kitasatosporales; family Streptomycetaceae; genus Streptomyces; species Streptomyces sp. NPDC001056. Next base: position 231,929 of record NZ_JBSFLI010000001.1, read on the forward strand.
TGACCGGGCGGTGCGACGCGAGGATCTCGCGCCGCAGCAGGGTCACCGCGTCCACCTCGGCGGGCCGACGGTGAGGAGCCGGCAGCCCCAGGTCGCCCATGCCGTCCGCACCGTGCGCGTGCGTGGCCGGCCGGGCGGGCTCCAGCAACGGCCGCTCGGCCCCGCGCCCCACGGGTATCTCGGGCGCCCCGGCCCGCTCCAGCACGGTGAGCGTGTTGCGCACCACCCCGTCCACATCGGTGTTCCCCGCGACACAGGTCACGGCCCTCAGCTCGATCCCCGGATGCCGCACGGCGAGCAGCAACGCGAGGGCGTCGTCGACCCCGGTGTCACAATCCATGATCACGGGCACGGGCCGGCGGGCCATGGCGGGCTCCTTCGTCGAGGGGGCTCACACACTAGTGCCGCATCGGACGGTGTCGCCTTCCGCAGGCTCCGTCCGCCGACCGGGAGGTTTCGCCATGGGCGCTCGTCCACGCACGGCCTGGCCGGCCGCCGTACTCGTCCCGGGACTTCTGTGTGCCTGCGATCCGGCGACCGTGGATCCCACGGACCCTGCCGGCTTCAGCGCCGTCGTCTTCGTCAACGACACCGGCTCCCCGGCCGTCCTGTTCGAGTGCGGTGACCGCCGTGGACACGACTGTCACGACATGAGCGGCCCGCTCGCACCCGGAGAACGCTGCGAGCAGCGGGTGTACTGGGGGGCCGGCCCCGATCCCTGGCAGGTCCGGGACACGCGCGGCCGGACCCTGGGCCGGCTGGTCGTGGACACCCCCCGCCGTGAGGCCGGAGCCGTGTACCACCTCGGCGACGCACAGCCCCGGGCCGACAGGCCGACGGCTCCACGCACCTCGCCGCACCCCGTGCACGCCGCCGCGCCACGCCCGCGCCAGGTCGTCGGCAGGGCGGACGTCGCCTGACGCGGCGCTGGTCCAGGCACGCGGAAGGCTCCCGGTCCCCGGCCCGGTCCCGTGGGCCGGGGACCGCCGGGGCACCGGCCCCGGTCCACCGCATGCCCTCACCCGGGCGTCCGTCCCTCACCCGTGCGGCCCCCCGCGCTGGTGGGGCGGCCCGGGTGGTGGTGCCGTGGGAGCAGGGACGAGGACCGGGAGGCAGCGTGAGGTACGACGGCATACGCCCGCGCGGACGCCTTCTGACGTTCCTGACCGGTCTCGGACTGCTCGGGGTCGGCGGGTGTGCGGCGCTGACGCTGAAGCACCCGGAGACGGCGCCGCAGCCGCTGCCGACGATCGACCGTCCGGCGCAGAGCCCCAGGACGTCCGCCCGGCCCGACGGCTCCACGCTCACCGACGCGCAGGCGCAGGCCGCGCTCATCGGGCAGAGCGACCTCGGCGCCCCGTGGACCGCGACGCGCGGCGCGGCGACCTGGCGGGACGGGATGCTGAAGGCGAGCACGTCGGCCGGTGAGTGCCAGAAACTCCTCGACGCCCTCTACACCGACCGGCTCCTCGGCGGCCCGGCCCGCGTCGCCGTCGGCCTGGACGACGCCGACACCGACGCCCAGCTGCGCTACCAGATCGGCGCCCGTCGCCCGTCCGACGTGGACGCCGCGCTGGACTGGCTGCGCACCATGCCGGCGAACTGCGCCCGCTTCACCGCCACCACCCAGCAGGACCTCCAGGAGGACGTCCAGGTCACGGAACTCGCCCTCCCCGAGGTCGGCGACGCCCGCCAGGGCCTGCACATCACCGTCTCCGCCACCACCGACGACGACCAGGACATCCGCCTCACCCTCGACGTCGCCACCGTCCGCGTCGGCGACGACGCCTTCGCCTTCACCAACGGCGGCCTGGGCGGCGTCGCGGGCGACGCGACCCAGGCGGCCGTCCAGGTGGGCGCGCTGCGACTGGCGGACGTGCGGAGGCAGGGGCGGGTGGACGTCTAGAGCGGTGGCTGGGCCGGGGCCGGGCCCAGTGTCGTCGTGCCCGGGGTCGTGCGGTGGCCCAGTCCCGTGCGGTAGGCGTCGAGGGCGGCCTCGGTCCGGCCGGTGCGGCGCAGCAGGTCGCCCAGGAGGCGGCAGAGGTCGGCCAGGTCGCCGACGGCGCCCGCGCGTTCCAGGAGGCTGAGGGCGCGCACGTAGTGCTCCTCGGCGGACTCGGTGTCGCGGGCGTCCTCGGCGATGATGCCGAGGAGGCGGTGCGCGGCGGCGGCGTGCACGGCGCCGCGCTCGGAGGAGAAGTCCCCGAGCACGCCCTCCAGCAGGGCGGCGGCCTCGGTGGAGCGGCCGCGGCGGTGCAGGACGTCGGCCAGTTCCACCGCCGCCTGGCTGCGGTAGAGGGCGGCGCTGGTCTCGGACAGCATGGCGAGTGCCTGCCGCAGCTCGGCCTCCGCCGCGTCCAGATGGCCGTTCTGCGCGTGGACGTAGCCGCGCATCCAGTGGCAGTTGGCCAGCTCGGTGCGCAGCCGGAGCTGGCGGTACAGCTCGGCCGCCTTGGCGAGCGAGGCGTCGGCCTCGGCGGTGCGGCCCTCGGCGAGCAGGGTCCGGGCGACCGAGCGGTGCATCCGGGCGATCAGCGCGGGGTCCCCGGCGCGCGGGGCGAGCGCGAGCGCGAACTCGGCGGCCTGGGCGGCTCGCGCGTGCGCGCCCATGTCCATGTAGGGGCCGATGACGCTGGCGTACAGGAGCAGCAGCGCGTCCGGGTCGGGCAGGCCGCCCCGGTTGAGTTCGTCGAGGGTGGACTCCAGCAGATAGACGGCGTAGCGGAGTTCACCGGCCAGGTAGTGGGCGACCGCCCGGCCGCGCACGGCCGGGACGCGGGCCGCGGGGGAGGCGTCCGCGAGGTGTTCCTCGGCGCGCTCGAAGTGGGCGTGGGCGACCGCCAGTTCGCCGGTCTCCACGGCGCATTCACCGAGGCCCAGCAGCGCGGTGACCTGTTCGCCCGGCAGGCCGTGCGACTCCGCCTCGGCCAGCAGTTCCGTGTACCGCCGCGCCGCCTCCTCCGCCCGCCCGTCGGCGAGCATCCGCTGGGCCTCGGTCAGCCGCAGCCGCAGATCGGTGGCGAGATGGGCGGGGCGGCCCAGGGCCAGTTCGTCGAAGCTCACGCCGAGCCGCCGCGCGATGTGCCGCAGCGCCTCGTCCGAGGCCCGCACCCGGCCGGCCTCCAGGGTGGAGATGTACGCCGGTGTGTAGGCCGGCTCGGCCAGCTGCCGCTGGGTCAGCCCGCGCTGGGCGCGCAACTGCTGCACCCGCCGCCCCACCGTCTCCGGATCATCCCGCTCACGCACCGCCGGAACCCCCAACTCCCCCGGTGGACCTTGCCGTTCGGTAAGGAATGCCTCTAGGTTAAACGGCGGATTAAACCTGCTTAATACGCCGCTGTCGTGTTGCGAGGTCGCCGTGTACGGACGCCCATCCGCTCCCTACGGATACTCCACCGCGCGGAGGGCGCTCGCCGCCGCCGTGATAGCCGCGGCGTCCCTGATACTCGCGGCCAACACGGGCCCGGCCCGCGCCTCGGCACCGACGGCCCCCGACGCCCGGATCACCGCCTCGGCCCCGGCGACCGAGCGCTGAGAGCACCGAGGGCGGCCGGCCGGGACACGGCCCTGTCGACCACCCCGGGGACCGGCCCGCCGAGGCCCCGACGGCCGAATCACCGGGACCGAGCGGTGTCGCGAACCCCGGGAACCCGCCTAACCTGCCCGCATGACCTCTGCCGCCGCCCGCACCGCGCAGGACCTCACCGCCGACCTCCCGCTCACCGGCCTTGAGGACCTCTACCAGGATCTGCACCGGCACCCCGAGCTGTCCCTGCGCGAGCACCGCACCGCCGGGAGGCTCGCCGGGCGGCTCACGGGCGCCGGGTTCGAGACGGCCGAGGGCGTCGGCGGTACCGGCGTCGTCGGACGGTTGGACAACGGCGACGGCCCCACCGTCCTGCTCCGCGCCGACATGGACGCGCTCCCCGTCGCCGAGGCCACCGGCCTGCCGTACGCCTCCACCGCCGACGGCGTCATGCACGCCTGCGGGCACGACCTGCACGTCACCTGGCTGGCCGGCGCCGCCGCCGCGCTCGCCGCGGGCCGGGACACCTGGCGCGGCACCCTGCTGGTGGTGGGGCAGCCCGCCGAGGAGACCGGTCAGGGCGCCCGGCGGATGCTGGCGGACGGGCTGTACGAGCGCTTCGGGCGGCCGGACGTGCTGCTCGGACAGCATGCCGCGCCCGGCCCGGCGGGCCTGTACCCGCACGCGCCGGGGCTGATCATGTCCGCCGCGACGGACGTGGACATCGTGGTGCACGGCCGCGGCGGCCACGGCTCGCGCCCCGAGGCCACCGTGGACCCGGTGGTGACCGCCGCCTACCTCGTCACCCGGCTGCAGACCGTGGTCTCGCGGGAGGTCGCCGCGGGCGAGTCCGCCGTCCTCACGGTGGGCCGCATCGAGGCGGGCACCCGGCACAACATCATCCCCGACGAGGCGCGCATCGCCCTGAACCTGCGCACCCAGTCCGAGCCGGTACGGCAGCGGATGCTGGCCGCGATCGACCGGATCGCCCGGGGCGAGTGCCTGGCCGCCGGCTGCCCCCGCGAGCCGGAGGTGACCATCGGCAGCACCTTCCCGGTCACCGTGAACGACGCGGACACCGACACCACCGTGGCCGCCGTGCACGGCGAACTCTTCGGCGCCGCCACGGTGTTCGACCCCGGCCCGGCGATGGGCAGCGAGGACTTCCCGGAACTCGCCCTGGACGGCGCCATCCCCTACTCGTACTGGTTCGTCACCACCACCCCCGCCGCCGTCTGGAACGAGGCTCCGGGCGACACCCTCCCGGAGAAGCTCGCCGCGGTCCCCAGCAACCACAGCCCCCGCTTCGCCCCGGACCCGGCCACCGTCGCCCCGGGCGTGCGCACGCTGGTCTCGGGGGCCCTGGCCCTGCTGTCAAAGGCATGACCCGGCCGGCCGACGACCATGCCGACGGCTCCTCGGGCGGGGCGGTTCAGGTCCGCTGGAGTTCCCTGAGCTGCCGCCGCACGTCCTCCAGCGCGCCGCGCCGGCGGCCCGGCACCCTCGCGCGCAACTCCGCGAGCGCGGGCCCGAGTTCACGGGCCCGCGCCGTCTCGTCGATCCGGCCCCACTGGTGGTGCGCCCGGTCCACGGCGGCCTCCACGGCGGGCGCGTCCACGGCCTCCCCCGCGGTCAGCCGGGCCCCGGCCACCTCCATCCAGACCTGGCAGCTGCGCGCCGCGTCCCCGGCGAACATCGCGAGGTCGGCGCGTACCTCGGCCCAGTGGAGCGCGTCCTCGGAGGCCGGTCCGTGCGCGGCGACGGCCGCCGCCTGGTGCCGCGCGGCGATCGCGTCCGCCTCGTCGTGCCGCCCCGCTTGTACGGCGGCGCTGATGGCGGCATGGGGGTCAGAGGTGCCGGGGGTACCGGGCCTCGGCGGGACGCCCGCGGGGGCGCTCGGTTCCGGGACCGTGCCGACTCCCGTGGCCGCGTCGGCATCGGCACCGGCGCCGACGGGGACGCCGTACGTCTCCGGCGGGGCCACCGCCGGGCCGAACCCGGGGGAGCCGCCGGGCGTGGGGTGCGGGATCACCGGATACGGCTGCGGCACCGGGACCGGAGCCGGGGCCAGGAGGATGTTGGTCGGGGTCTCCTCCGGGATCCGGGCCAGGGCCTGCTGGTGGAGCTCGTCCAGCGGCGGCCGGTGGCCGCTGCGCAGCAGGGTGGCGACCGTCTTCATGTACGACGGCTCGGCCGGCCCCCGGCGGCCGGCCGGCGGGGCGATCCGGCCGTAGACGGCGGCGGTACGGCCGGAGTCCAGCGGGTGCTCGTGCAGGTGCCGCCAGACCTCCGCGTCCGCGTGCAGGTCGACCACGAGCGCCGTCTGCCCGGGTGGCCGCAGCCGCAGTTCCTCGCGGATCCAGTGCCAGGGCAGCGCGGTGTAGCGGACGGTCGCCGGGGCGGTACGGGCCAGCGCCAGGTGCGGCAGCCGCTGGCGGCGGTCCAGGTGCAGCTGGCCGGTGAGGTAGACGGTGAGCGGTCCCGGCGCGGCCGCGGCGGCGCGCAGCCGGGTGAGGACGCCCTGGGGGTCCACCGGGTCCGCGAGTTCCACGACGTTGGCGGTGTCGGCGCCGGACAGCACGGTGGGGGCGACGGCGGCCAGCACCGGCAGCACGGCGGCCGCGTCCACCAGGCGTCCCCGGCCCAGCGGCGAGGCCGCGAGCAGCAGCACGGTTCCGGGCATGGTCCCTCCCCCTGTAGGCCCTGCGGTCCTGTGGATCCGCTCTCTCCCGTCAGCACCGTAACCGCTGGGACCCCCGCGACGCGCCTCAGCCCGACGAACATCCCCGTTCGGACGCCTCCGCTGCCCCCGGGTCCCGTCGGGACTGCCCCTCAGGCGTACCCCTCCTTGTCGGAGAACCCCCTCCCGAGCGCTCCCGGCAACGGCCCCGTCCCCGGGCACTCCTCGGTCTCGGGGAGGCGGCGGACGGCGAAGACCGTGGTGTCGTCGGCCAGCCGGCCCCTGCTGTGCCGCAGTACGCCGTCGCGGACCAGGCGGACCAGACGGCGGGGCTCGGCGCAGTGCGGGTCGGCGGCGACCGCTTCGGCGACGTCGCCGACCAGGTCGTAGAACTCGCCCCCGCGGTCACGGGCCTCGGTCACCCCGTCGGTGACGATCAGCAGTGTCTCCTCCTGCACGAGCGTCACCCGGTGCTGCGGCGGCAGCCCGCCGGCCAGGTCGCACAGCCCGAGCGGCAGCCCCTCCCCGCAGGACAGCTCGCGCACCCCGTGCGGGCCGACCGCGAGCGGCGGCACGTGCCCGAAGTTGACGACGTCGACCATCCCGGGCGCGTCCTTGGAGAAGGCGACCAGCACGGCCGTGGCGAACCGGTCCTCGCCGCTGCGATCGGTCGCGGCGGTGTGCGCCCGGTGCCGCAGCATCCGGATCTCCAGGCGCTCGGCGATCGTCCCGAGATCCTTCTCGTGGTACCCGGCCTCCCGGAAACTGCCGAGCAGCGCGGCCGCCGTCTCCACCGCGCCGAGCCCCTTGCCCTGCACATCGCCGACGAACACCCGGGTGCCGTACGGGCTCGGCTGGATGTCGTAGAAGTCGCCCCCGACCTGCGCCTCCACGTCCGCGGCGAGGTACACGCCCGCCTGCTCCAGACCGGCCCAGCGGTCGGGCAGCGGCCGCAGCACGGCCCGTACGGTGGTCCTGGTGACGTCCTGCATGTGCAGCATGCGCCGCTCCTGCCGCACCCGCAGCACCGCCACCAGCGTGGCCAGCACGCCACCGAGCGCGACCAGGATGAAGTCGGCGAGGCCCGCCCGGTACTGGTCGTGGAAGGCGCTGTCCACGAGGACGAACGTCGCCAGGGACACCACCCCGAAGGCGGCGGTGGTCCACACCCCGCAGACCGCGGCGGCGAGACCCGGCACCAGGACGATCCAGGAAGCGACCCGGAACTCCGCGGCGGTGTTGAGGTCCAGCGTCGCGATGCCGACGAGCAGCACCGCAGGCAGCAGCCACATGTAGCCGCGCCCGTGGATCCTGAGCGGACGCCACCGCTCGTGCCTCGTCCCGGTCACGCCGACCGAGTCTCCATGTTCCACGGAGAAACACGGGGGAAGCGCCCCGCATCCGGCCACGCGTGTCCCCCGACCGCCCGAAATCCCCGGAATCCCAAGGCCGGCCCACCGGCCGACTTGCCGGTGCGTGCGCCCAGGTGTGCATTGGATAGCGAACGGGGACGAGGAGAGAGGAGTGCTCTCATGGCTCATGCGGCACCCGCACCCGGCGGAATCCCCCGGCGCGCCCCGGCGCCCGAGGTACGGGCCGGCACCTCCCCCGACCGGCGCCGGACACCCGACGTCTTCAGCGCCCGGACCCACCGCGTCGCCCGGATCGCGGTCCCCGTCGTCCTGGCGCTGGTCTACGGCTACTGGGTCGCGGCCGACAACCGCGACGGCGGCCCCATCACCGGCTGGAACCTGCTGCTCGGCTTCGCCAGCGCCCTCGTCTTCGCCGTGGTCGCCATCGCCCTGCTGAAGCTGGCCCCGCGGATGATCCGGGAGGTGCACGCGCTGCTGTGGACGGCGTTCGTCGGCATCGCCTTCGGCTTCCTCTACAGCCAGAGCGACCAGTCGGTCTGGCGCTCCATCCTGATGTCCCTGCTGGTCGCGGGGGCCACCTTCGTCGCCTTCTTCTACCGGTACTACACCCGCGAGGACGCCTTCGGGCGGCGCATCCGCTGAGGCCGGGCGCGATCCACCGCGATCGCCCGAGCGGACGCACTCCGGTCGCGTACCGGCCCCGGGGGCCGTTGCCTGAGAGGGTGCCGTCACGCCTGAGGAGCTCCCTGTCGGCCGTACTGATCACCCTGTCCTGCCTGCTCGTGCCGTTCGGCGCGCTGGCGGTCTGGGCGGCGTACGGGCTCACCGACACGGGCCGGTACGTCACCACGATGGCCCCGCTCGCCACCGACCCGGACGTGCGGGACGCCATCGCGGACGCCGTCGGCGACAGCCTGCTCCGCGAGGCCGACCAGCGGCTGGACGTCGGCCCGCTGCGGGGCTCCGTACGCCCCTTCCTGCACGACGCCGTGCGCTCCTTCACCCAGACCCAGGCCTTCCGACTGGCCTGGGACGCCGGCAACCGGGTCACCCACGACGCGGTGCTGCGGGCCCTGCGCGACGACCGCGACGACGCGGCCGCCGAGCCGGTCACCGTGGACTTCGCCCCCGTCACCGCCCAGGTCAAACGCCGGCTCAGCGACGAGCACATACCGCTCGCCGCCCGCATCCCGGTGCAGCACACCGCCGTGGCCGTGCTCCCGGCCGACGAACTGGCCTCGCTACGAAAGGGGTTCCACGTGCTCGAAGTCGCCGGATTCTGGTTGCCGCTCACGGCCGTGGCCTTCGCCACCGCGGGGATCGCCCTGGCCGTGCGCCGCCGCCGGGCCATCGCCGCGACCGCGCTGGGCACCGCCCTCGGTGGCGCGCTGCTCGGTCTCGCGGTCGCCGTCGGCCGCACCCTGACCCTCACCGGCCTGCCCACCGACGTGCCCCGCCCGGCCGCCGGCGCGGTCTACGACGCCCTGACCGGCCCCCTGCGCACGGTCTCCTGGCTGCTGCTCGGCCTCGGCCTCACGGTGGCCCTCACCACCTGGCTGACCCGGAACCTGCGCCCCGCCCGCCTCGTGCGACGGCGGCGAGGACCGAAAGAGCCCGCGCCAGCTCCGGCTCAGGAGCCGACCCGAGTCCAAGCCTGACCGCGCCCGGCGCCCCGCCGGGCCCCACGGCGAACGCCGTCCCCGGCGTCACCGCGATCCCCCGCTCCCGCGCCGCCGCCGCGAAGGTGTCGGCCCGCCACGGCGCCGGCAGCTCCCACCAGGCGAAATACGAAGCCGGATCCGACCGTACGACGAACCCGTCCAGCTCCTGCGCCACGAGCCGCTGCCGCCGCGCCGCGTCCCGCCGCTTCGCCGCCACGAGCCGCGCCACGGTCCCGTCGGCGAGCCACCGCACGGCCGCCTCCAGCGCGAAGCCGCCGGCCCCCCACCCCCCTGACCTGATGGCCCGCGCCACAGCCTCGACCCGCCCTTCGGGCACGACGACGAAACCGACGGTGAGACCGGGGGCGACCCGTTTGGAGAGGCCGTCGACGAGGTGGACGAGGGTCGGGGCGAGGGCGGCGAGGGGTGGGGGCGAGGGGGCGGGCGTGGTTCGGAGTACCGCGGTCGCGGGGTGTGAGGGGGCCGACGGGTGCAGGAAGGACCAGATCCGGTCCTCCACCACCGCTGTCCCCAGCCTGTGGATGACGTCGGCCAGCTCGGTCCGGCGGGCCGCGGTCGTGGTCAGCGCGGTCGGGTTGTGCAGCGTCGGCTGGAGATAGAGGGCGGAGAGGGGGGCGGCGCGGTGGGCGGCGGCGACGGACTCCGGCCGGGGGCCCTCCTCGTCCGTGGCGAGCGGCACCAGCGTGATGCCGAGCCGGACGGCGATCTCCTTGACCAGCGGATACGTCAGCGGCTCGACCCCGACCCGCCCCCCGGGCCGTACCAGGGAGGCCAGGACGGCGGCGATGGCCTGCCGGGCGTTGCCGGTGAACAGGATCCGCTCGGGGCCGGTTCGCACCCCCGCCTGGGCGAGCAGTTCGGCGACCGCCTGCCGCGCCGCCGGCGTGCCCGCGGCCGCGGCGGGCCGCAGCGCGTCCCCGAGCGCGTCGGGCCGCGTCAGCGACGCGAGGGCGGGGCTCAGCAACTCCGACTGGCCCGGGAGATACGGATAGTTCAGCTCAAGGTTCACGGGCTCGTCGCCTGCCGCCTCGGTCAGGGCATGCCCCGGCTGCCCGTCCGGCGCCCCGGCCCGCACGAACGTCCCGCGCCCGACCTCCCCCACCACCAGCCCCCGGCGCACGAGTTCGGCGTACACCCGGCCCGCGGTGGAGGGGGCCAGTCCGTGCCGCCGCGCGAACGCGCGCTGCGGCGGCAACTGCTGCCCGGCCCGCAGCCGCCCGTTCGCGATATCCGCGGCTATCCGGTCGGCGATACGCCGGAAGTCGTTCACAAGTCCCCCTGATGTCCCGCTGTCTTCGCCCGGCCGTGGATTGCACCGAGGGCAAAGATCTTATTGCACCGAGCAGTTGAGGCGCCCTAGGGTCGCTCACATGCCTCCCTTTCTCGCATACACTGACAAATCCCCCGACTCCGCCCGTCGGCTCCCGCTCCCCCTGCTCCTCCTCCACGGCCACCCCTTCGACCGCACGATGTGGGACCCGCAGCTGGCGAAGTTCTCCCTCGACCGCCGGGTGATAGCCCCCGACCTGCGCGGCTACGGCGCCTCACCGGTGACGCCGGGGACGGTCCCGTTCGCCCGCCATGCCGAGGACCTGGCCGAGCTGCTGGGCTTCCTGGGCGTGGACGCGTTCGTGCTGGCCGGGCTGTCGATGGGCGGCCAGATCGCGATGGAGTGCCAGGACCGTTTCGGCGACCGGGTCCGTGGCCTGGTCCTGGCCGACACCTTCGCCGACCCGGAGACCCCCGAGGGCCGACGGGGCCGGTACGCGATGGCGGAACGGCTGCTCGCCGAGGGCATGCGGGGTTACGCCGACGAGGTGCTGGAACGGATGGTCGCGCCGTACGCCCGCGCGGAGGTGAAGTCCCACGTCCACGGCATGATGACGGCCACGCCCCCGGAAGGCGCCGCGGCCTCGCTGCGCGGCCGCGCCGAACGCCCCGACTACCGGACGGCGTTGACCCGCGTCTCCGTTCCCGCCCTGATCGTGGTCGGCGCCGACGACACCTACACCCCCGTCTCCGACGCCGAGTCCCTGCACGCGGCGTTGCCGGACTCCACCGTCGAGGTCATCGAGGGCGCGGCGCATCTGCCGAATCTGGAACGTCCCGAGGAGTTCAACCGCGCGCTGGAAGCGTTCCTGCTGCGCGTGGACGGCACCGCGTAGGCACGGACGCGGACCGGGCACCGCATCCAGGGCCGCTAACCTTACGTGTCCGTCCTGGCCAGCGATTGACGGTGTCACCTCACGCGAAGGGTTGCACACATGGGCATTCTCACTCTCCTGCGAAAAGCATTCGGCCGCTCACGCAAACACCGGGCCGCCGAGGCAGAGGGTGCGACGACCCAAGCGGAACCGACCACCCTTGAGGCAGCCCCCGAGCCCGAAGCGACCCCGGCGATCCCCGAGCCCCGCGACCCGGCCCCGTCCGAGGAGCCCGCCCCGGCCGAGGCGACTCCGACGATCCCCGAGCCCCGCGACGCGGCCTCCCCCGAGCACGACGACGCGACCACCGGGGAACACGACCTGGTGGCCGCCGCCTTCGACAACGTGAGGGTGCCCCGCCCCTCGACTCCGACGGAGCCGGAAGCACCCGGGAACAGCATCCCGGCCGAGGAAGAGCCGCAGGCTGAGACCGAGTCGGCGGTCGAGGCCGAGGCGGCGACGGACATCGAGGCAGAGGCGACGGCAACGGCTGAAACCGAAGCGGCGACCGACGCCGGACATGCCGCCGAGGACGACACCGAAGCGGAAGCCGAGATCGAGACGCCGGCCGAGGCCGAACCCGCGACCGAGGAGAAGACCGAGGCCGAGCCCGAGACGCGGGAAGAGACCGAGCCCGAGGCCCAGACCGAGGCC